>JAIOIE010000021.1:300000-481017 GCA_019912665.1 Deltaproteobacteria bacterium | reverse complement strand
AGGGGCCCGTTGAAGCTTCCCGGCGTAACGCCGGGAAGCTCCGACACAAGAGGAAGATTTCCGGATTTGCATCCGCTCGCTCGACCCCGAAAAAGCTCTGGTGTCTCTGCTCGCTTTTGTGTGTTCACGAGGTGGGGGAGGGGGATAGCAAGCGAGCCTTACCCTCAAAAACCGCACGGCAGTGCGGAAAAAAGGCCTTTAGCTCCCGGAAGCGCGGCAGCGCGCAAAAGGCCTTTTGCAGAAGATAGCTTGATCCCGCGCAGGATATCCCTCAAAACCGGTTTGTATTCCAGAAATCTCCTGTGAGATAATATAAAGATATGACAGCAATCGAAGAAAAACTCGCGAAGCTGCCCCAGTTCCCGGGCGTCTACATCATGAAGGGCTCATCGGGCGAGGTCCTCTACATAGGGAAGGCCAAGGACCTCAGGGCGCGGGTGCGCTCGTATTTCAGGGAGTCCGGCGGGGACGGCAGGTACGCGGTCAGGTTCCTGTCGTCTAGAACGGCCGATATCGACTACATCGTCACCACGAACGAAAAGGAGGCCCTCCTACTCGAAGACACCCTCCTTAAGCGTCACAAGCCCAGGTACAACATACGCCTCAAGGACAGCAAAACCTACGTGAGCATAAAGATAACCATGAAGGAGAAGTTCCCCCGCATACTCGTCACGAGGCAGAGGAAGAAGGACGGCTCAAGGTACTTCGGCCCCTACATCTCGGCCCGCGAGGTGAGGGACACGATAAAGTTCATCCGGAGGATATTCCCGCTCTGCGTCTGCTCGGAGAGCGAGTTCAGGAACAGGGTAAGGCCCTGCCTCGACTACCAGATAGGGCTCTGCGCGGCCCCGGCAGCGGGGCTCATATCGGAGGAGGCCTACAGGGAGCTCGTGGACGGGGCAATAATGTTCCTTGAAGGGAAGAACAGGGAGCTCCTTAAAATGCTCCGGGAAAAGATGAAAGAGGCATCAGCGGCCCTCGAATTCGAGAAGGCCGCAAGGCTCAGGGACAGGATACTGTCGATAGAGGGGATGCTCGAGGAGCAGAAGGTGGTTGCGGCCAGGGCGGCCGACCAGGACGTATTCGCGTTTATCAGGGAAAGGGACTCTATTCTGCTCCAGGCCCTCTACATACGGGACGGCAGGCTCACGGGCGGGAGCGACTATTTCTTCCATGACGCGGGCCTCCCGGACGAAGAGATACTCTCGTCTTTTATCGCAGAGTACTACAGGGGCGAGCGCTTCGTGCCTGACGAGGCCATTGTGCAGACTGAGCTCGAGGACAGGGATGTATTGGAGGACTGGCTCTCCGAAAAGAAGGGTAGAAGGGTGTCCCTTACGATGCCGCAGAGGGGCGGGAAGGCAAGGCTCCTTGAGATGGCCCGGTCGAACGCGGCAGAGGCTTTACGTAAGCGCTCCGAGGCCGCGGCCTCCAGGGCCGGGGTGCTCGAGGAGCTTCAAAAGAGGTTCCGATTAAAGGGCGCGCCTCATCGCATTGAGGCCTACGACATATCCAACATAGGCGGAAGCCAGGCCGTGGGCGCGATGGTCGCCTTCAGGGACGGCGAGCCGGACAAGGACTCCTACAGGCTATTCAGGATACGGGGGCTTGAGGGTCCTGACGACTACGCGATGATGTACCAGGTCCTCTCGCGGAGGTTCCTGATGGAGGAGGCCGGAAAGGGCCCGGGCCTTCCCGACCTCGTCATAGTGGACGGGGGCAAAGGGCAGCTCAACATCGCCGTCCAGGCGCTTAAGGAGCTCGGAATAAGGGGCGTGGAGGTGAGGGCGCTCGCAAAGGACAGGGAAAACGGGCCGCCGGTGAGGAAGGATGCCGCATCAAAAGGCGAGCGGGTCTTCATCCCCGGAGTGAAAGACCCGGTGCTCCTCAAGGAGGGCTCTAAGCCGGACCTCCTCGTAAGGAGGATGCGGGACGAGGTCCACAGGTCCGCAATTTCCTACCATAGGAAATTGCGGTCAAAGGAGCTCGGCTCGCTTCTGGACAGGGTCCCTGGCATAGGCGGGAAAAAGAAGAAGGCCCTATTCGAGAGGTTCGGAGACCTTGAGTCGATACTGAACGCGGATATAAAAGAGATCGCCTCTGTTCCAGGCATAACCGAAAGGCTTGCGGCCGATATAAAAGGACTCAGGGAAGAAACGGAAGGCGGGCAGGAGTGACGGCATTAAATCAGCCCGTCCTTGCGGTTTCCACCCTGTTCCTGCCCTTTTCCTTCGCAAGGTACAGGGCCCTGTCTGCCTCTGCAACGATATCCTCCTTTTCGCTCATGTTCGGATGATACGCGGAAACGCCGAAGCTCATGGTGAGGCCTGTTTCCGAATGGATGCTTTTCCTCATCCTCTCCGCCGCGGCCATAGCCTCTTCTAATCCCGTCTGATGAAGGAGTATGAGGAACTCCTCTCCGCCATACCTTACGGCCAGGTCCGTCCTCCTGACCTCTCTTATCAAAATGCCGGCAACCTTTACGAGCAAAAGGTCCCCGGCCCCGTGTCCGTGCGCGTCGTTGTACTCCTTGAAGCGGTCCATGTCCGCCATTATCACCGAAAACACGTTGCCGTATCTTTTTGCGAGGTCAAAGCTTTCCCGCAAATCGATCTCAAGATAGCGCCTGTTCGCAAGTCCCGTAAGGTGGTCGTGCAGCGATAACAACCTCGCTTCCTCATAGGCTTCGGCGTTTCTTATCGCTTTTTTCGCAAGTAGGAAGAGACCGGCCCCGACCGACAGCCAGAGGAGGAAATGCACCCCGAATATCCTCAGGGCCGTATCCCGTTTTGTCTCGTAATATGGCCTTAACGGGACGGCTATGCTTATCCCGCCCCTTATGTCCCCTTCCCTGTAGCCCTGGTCCCGGTGGCATTTAAGGCAGTGCCGCTCGGTCAGGAACGGCCTTATGAGCCTCAGATACGGCTCCCCGTCCATTACAGCCGCAGTGGTCGCTTCGGGAATTCCTTGCTCGAATGCGCGGAGGGCTTCTTCCTCCCAGGCGTCCGGGGCGTTTATGGGATTCCGGGGCTTGAGGCTCGTTATTTTACTCAGGACAGGAAGCTCGTCTTCCTGCCTGAACGCCTCGAAAACTATCCTTGTAAGGTATGCCGGATTCACCAGCGTAAAGGTCTTTTCGTCCTTGGTCGTTATGTCCCTGTCAGGTATCAGGAGGTACGGATTGGGGGCTACTCTATCAGTTGATGCATATACCCCGCCAAGGTCCGACAGTACCTTCCTGTATAGCATATTGAGCTTGTAATGGGCCCTGGCCTCAACCGAAGCACCCTCAATGGCTGCGTTGTGGTTATAGTAATAGGTCAGGAAAAAAGAGAGGAGGGCTATTGCGGTCCAGCCCAGGAAAAGATATAAGACATATTTTTCAAAGAATTTTTTCATAATAAACAAATGGGTGCGTTATGAGCAGTCCGGGGATCGGCTTCCGGATACTCTCGTATGCCGGTCCACAGTACGTCTTTTAAACACATACAATCGATTGATGGAAGGTAACGAGATGAATAGACAGGGGGGCGACGGTTGTGCCTTCTTAGAGAATGCTGCAGGGACGATGCGGCAGAGGCCGGTTCTGCAATCCTCTCTTCTTGAGATAGGCTAGCATCAGAGCCCCGCTAAGTCAAGCGCCCTACCTGGGAACCGGGCTGTATTGCCGTCACTTTAGTATTTGAGTGCAAAAATGGCCTGCCCTGTGTTAAAAAGTACTGCCGACCCCAAAGCCCTTTATGCGACCACTCGTCCCTGTTGCCCTCTCAATCCTCTCCGGGATAGCCGTCTCGGACCGACTGGGTTTGTCATACGGCCCGGTGCTCGCGGCCCTTTCGCTCTCCACAGGCGCGGTCCTCCTGGCGTATGCCCTGAGGCTCAGGTTCAGCCGCCTTGCTGCCCTGCCGGTCTTTTTTTTCACTGGCGCCCTTTTAATCCTCCCTCATTCAAGACCGGAGTTTCCGCCGGGGCACATCCTGGACCGCATCCAGGCCGAGGATACCGAATCCGTAAGGGCAGGCCACGCGATAGAAGGGCATGTACTCGAAGCCGAGCCAGCCGGAAAAAGGTCAAGGTTCCTTCTCGATATTGAGAAATACCGGGAAGGAGAGGAATGGGAGCCGTCAAGCGGAAAGGCCCTCCTGACCGTGAACGGCAGGGCGGACCTCAAGCCAGGAGACCGGGTGCGGACTTTCGCCATGCTCGGCGGGCCGAGTAACTTCGGCAACCCCGGGGAGTTCGACTACAAACGCTGGCTCGGGAGAAGGGGCGTCTTTGTTACCGGGTTCGTAAAGAGCGAAAGGCTCATCGAGATAATTGAGAAATCTCCTGACGGGCCGCTTGATGTCCATCGGATTCGGGACCGTATAGGGAAGTTCATAGAATCGAGCGGGCTCAAGTACAGTGAGGCCCTTAAGGCGCTTATTATTTCCAGCCGGGGCGGAATAGAAAAGGAGCTCAAGGACGCGTTCGCCTCAACAGGCACGGCCCACATACTTTCTATATCGGGCCTTCATGTTGGCATGGTCGCGGCATTCTGCTACGGACTGTTCCTTCTTCTCATGAAGCGATCAGAGGCGCTCCTGCTTGCAGTTCCAGCTGCAAAGGCCGCCTTCGCCCTCTCCGCTGCGCCTGTCATTTTCTACGGGATGCTGGCCGGTTTCCCCATCCCGACACAGAGGGCGGTCATAATGGTGCTCGCATTCATCCTCTCCTTCGCACTAGGCAGGGGAAAGGACTACCTCAATACGCTCGCCCTCGCGGCCATTATCGTGATGGCGCTTGCGCCGTATTCCGTGTGGGACGCCTCCTTCCAGCTGAGCTTCGCGGCAATGGCTTTCATAATAATCCTCGTTCCAAAAATGAAGAGCTATCTTAAAGACGATCAGGACAAAGTAAGACCCGGCGGGGAGGAGACATATAAAATGCGCTCTCTCGCGTTCCTTAAAAAACGGGTCGTGCCTTTGATACTGGTGACAATAGCCGCGGGCATAGGCACCTCCCCCATCCTTGCCTGGCATTTCAACAGGGTTTCAATCGTGGGGCTTGCGGCAAACTTCGTCGTTGTGCCCCTTTCGGGCATAGTCGTGCCTTCACTACTCGTCTCGGCAGTGCTCCTGCCTTTTTCAGAGGCCCTGGCATTTATCCCGCTTAAGATAGCAGACCTTGTCTTCAGCATCATCGCTGGCGCGGCAAGGATTTTCTCCTCCATTCCCTACGCCTCCTCCTGGGTCGCTCCGCCCCCGCTCCATGAAATAGCGATCTTCTATGCCCTTATCATCTGCGCTGTAAGGCTTGAGTGGAGGCGGGCACGACTCCCGGTCATTGCCCTGGCCCTCCTTTTGATCGCGAGCTACGGGGCCAGGGGAATTTTTTACAAAGGCAACCCCGGAAAGCTCACGGTCACCTTCTTAAGCGTGGGGCAGGGAGACGCCTCGTTTATAGAATTCCCTGACGGCGCAACCATGCTCGTTGACGGCGGAGGACTCAACAACCCTGACTTCGACACAGGCGAGAGGATTATAGCCCCGTTCCTCAGGTCAAAGGGAATAAAAAAGATAGATTACATGCTCCTGAGCCACGCCCAGCAGGATCACATGGGAGGGCTCCCGTTCATAGCGGAGAATTTCAGGGTTGGCGAGTTCTGGTGGAATGGCCACGGGGACCTCGGAAGGCTCGGCACAGCGCTAAAGGAGAGGGGCGCGCGAGTCAGGGTCGTGAACGACTCCACTCCTGAAAAAACGATCGACGGGGCAACCGTCCGGCTTCTCCACCCCACAGAGGGCACGGAGGGCCTGGACCTGAACGAGGCGTCGGTTGTCATGAAGGTAACATACGGAAAAGACAGCTTCCTTTTCACCGGGGACATAGGGAAAAATGAAGCGCTCCTTTCCGGCCCTGCCCTCGCCTCGACCGTGCTCAAGGTCCCGCACCACGGCTCCAGGAGCTCCTCCGGCGCGGCGTTCCTTGCCGCCGTAAGCCCGGAGATAGCCGTCATATCGACGGCAAGGCTTAATGCCTTCGGCTTCCCGCACAGGGAGGCGCTTGAGAGGTATTCGGCCCTGGGCGTCAGGGTAATGAGGACCGATTCGGGCGGGGCGGTCGTTGTCTCGACGGACGGCAAGGTTATCGAAGCGAGCCAGTATTTGACTGGCAGCACCCGGTAGATTATACTTACTCATCAAAGCGGCAATCCTTAAAGTGTTCAAAAGCCGTTAAAAATCCATCCATGCCCGTCAGGGCTAAAAGAGGGCCTCATGAGGCTTATACTTTTCCTTCTCGCCGCGCTTATAATGGCCCCTCCGGCCTTTGCCGAGCTCTACTATTGGACCGATGGGCAGGGGAACGTCCACATAACAGACAGTATGGAAAAGGTCCCCCAGGAATGGCGCGGCAGGGTGAGGGTGCAAAAGGAAGAGCAGGCGGAAAAGGGACCTCAGTTCGAAACCGAAACGCCGCCGCCTCTCCCTGCCGAGCCCGGCGCGGTCCTTTACGGCGACCAGACGCTCGACTGGTGGCGGCTTTCGCTGGCCCGGAAGGCAGGCGAAATTAACGAGCTTCAGCAGGCCATCAACGTGAAGACGAATTTCGTGGAGGTCTTCGAGGCCGGAAGGAGGTTCGGGCAGGTCTTCGCCTCAGAGCAGGTAGCGAAGTACAACCTTTATAAAGAGGAGCTTCCTGCGGACCTGAGGAACCTTGCGGCCTTGCGGGAAGAATACGAGGAGCTCCAGAGGAAGGCGCGGATAGCCGGAGTGCCCAAGGATATAAGGGACCCCTGACGGGCCATGCTTCGCATAAGGTCAGATTTCTATTTGAGTACCTGCCGCCACGGCCAGGCATTCAAGCCCTGAGCCGTTCTTTTTTATCAAACCCCTGCATTCTTCGACGATACGGTCGACCTGGTCGTCGGTCCTGTCCTGGTTCTGGTGAAAGAGCCCCAGTTTCCTTACGCCCGCCTCCATCGCGAGCCGCACCGCGTCCAGATAGGTCGAGTGCCCCCAGCCGCTTGTGTGGGCCTCGTATTCGTCCTTTCGGTACTCGGCGTCGTGAAAGAGGAGGTCTGCCCCCTTGCTGAACTCGCGGTATCCCTCATACCCGAGGCCGAAGGGATGGCGGTAGGCAAGCTCGTTATCCGTAAGGAAGACGAAGGCCTTCCCGTCCTCTTCGAGCCTGTAGCCAACCCCCATGTTGGGGTGGCTGAGCGGTATTGTCGAGACCTTTACCGAGCCTATGGAGTAGCCGTTGAAGCCCATGCCGAGGAAGCTTATGTCCGCCTTTATGTCCTCGAACTCTACCGGGAAATTGGGCGCTGTCATGGTCTTCGAGATTATGCGCTTAAGCGAGTCCTGCGTGGGCTGCGGCCCGTAGATCTTTATCTCGCTCCCTTTCGCGTATATGGGCTTGAAGAACGGGAACCCGAAGAGATGGTCCCAGTGGGCGTGCGTTAAAAGGAGGTTTAACTTCCGGGTCCCGTCGTTCGAGAGCCTGTTGCCGAGTAGCCTTATGCCGGTCCCCGCGTCCAGAATTATGAGGTCGCCCGAGGCGCTCATAACCTCGACACAGGTCGTGTCGCCGCCATACTTTATGTACTCCCTGCCGGACACAGGGACAGAACCCCTCGAACCCCAGCACCTGATCAGCATGAAAATCCTTTTTGAAGATGAAAATATGGAGGGAATTCTTGCCCTGGAGGGCTGCGGAAAAATTGTCTTCCCGGCGTCCTGGAACCGATCAGTCAGGCCGGAATCCACTCCAGGTAAAATTATAACACCGCATTATAAAAAGGTTTTGTGACTTAAGTCCACCGGACATCAGGCCCCCGCCCTTCAGTCCAGCTTTTCCAGCGCCGCTGCCCTTGCAGAATCCATGACCCTCTTAAGCGGCACGCCCTTCCTCTCGGCCAGCAAGCGGCAGTCCTCGTACTCGGGCTGCGCGTTGACGGCCCTGCCCGAAAGGTATGAGGCCTTTACGCTTACGCTGCCGTAAGGCGTCCTTACCTTCATGACCTTTCTTTCGAGGCAGTGCCTCTCAACCGGATAGGCCCTTACCCCTATGGAGGTGGACTCCCTGAATATCATCTCCATCAGCCGTGTCCTGTCCTCCTCCTTCGCAAGCACCGTAAGGAGGACTCCTGGCCTGGACTTCTTCATCTGTACCGCCGTATGGAATGCGTCGAGCGCGCCGGAACTGATGAGTTTCTCGATGAGATAGCCTGAGAGCTGCGGGCTCATGTCGTCTATGTTCGTTTCAAGGACGTGGAGCCTCTCGCCTTCTGCCTCGCCCGAAGCACCCGAAGAGCCGAGTACAGCCCTCACTATATTCGCCCTCTCCTTTAGGTCCTTTTTACCGGCGCCATAGCCGACCTTCTCGACCGTCATGGCGGGCATGGGGCCGAAGGAGGCGGCTGCCATCATGATGGCAGCGCCAGTTGGCGTCGTAAGCTCGAACGCGACAGGCGAGGGCACTACGGGAGCGCCTGTCAGTATTTCCAGGGTGGCCGGAGCGGGGATGGGGAGCTTCCCGTGCATGGTGTTCGTCCAGCCTGAGCCGAGCGGAAGGGGAGAGCATATTACCTTGTCCGGCCCGACGGCCTCAAGCGCTATTGCCGCGCCCACGATGTCTATTATCGAGTCCATCGCGCCTATCTCGTGGAAGTGGACTTTATCCGCGCTTATGCCGTGGACCTTGCCCTCAGCCTCGGCGATTGTCCTGAATATATCGGTGCTGAGCCTTTTGACCCCGGACGATAGGGCGCTTCCGGAGATTATCTTTTTGATATCCCTGAAGGTCCTGTGGTGGCTGCTTTCGCGGAGCTTTACCCTGAAAGAGGTGCAGGATATGGAATGGCGAAGCTCCTTGCCAACGGCCACCTCTATCCTGTCGACCTTGAGCTTACGAAGCTCTTTGAGTATAAGCCTCTTATCGACCCCGAGGTCGATGAGGGAGGCGAGGAACATGTCCCCGCTTATGCCCATGGGGCAGTCGAAGTAGAGTAGTTTCATCTGGACCTTTTAGGCAACAGAGGTTGCCTTTAGTCTGTCTTCAGGGTACGCGCTATCCCCTGTTTATCAGGCTCGCCACATATGCAGCGCCAAAGCCGTTATCTATGTTGACGACCGAGATCCCGGATGCGCAGGAGTTTAGCATTGCCATGAGGGTCGTAATCCCACCGAGGTTCGCGCCATAGCCCACGCTCGTGGGCACAGCGATAACGGGCCTGGAGACAAGGCCCGCGACCACGCTCGGGAGAGCGCCTTCCATTCCGGCTACGACTATTATGACGTTCGCGTCCCAGAGCTCCTCTTTCCTGTGGAGGAGCCGGTGTATGCCCGCGACGCCGACATCATAGAGCCTTTTCACCCGGTTACCCATGCACTCGGCCGTTATAGCCGCCTCTTCGGCGACCGGCACATCGGACGTGCCGGCCGATATGACGAGCACCGTCCCCTTGCCAGAGGGGACCATAGGGTGCGATTTGGCGAAAAACGTCCTGGCCGTCTCATTATAGTCCGCCTTGGGGAAGGTCCTCTTAAGGGACTTCCCGCTGCCGGGCGTGAGCCTTGTGACGAGCACGTTCTCCTTCCTTTTCGCCATGCTTTTTATGATGGCCCTTATCTGGGCGACGCTTTTTCCCTGGCCGAATATGACCTCCGGGAAGCCCTGCCGGAGCGCCCTGTGGCTGTCGAGCGTTGCGAATTCCAGCTCCTCGAACGGGAGCTTTTTAAGCTTATCGAGCGCCTCGTCAACGCCGGTACTGCCGTTCTTCACCTCTTCAAGGAGCTTTTTCAATACGCTTACATTCATATCAGGCCCCCTCAATCGCCCTTGAGATTATCTGCTGGACGTCAAGGAGGAAGACAGGGCTTCCGTCCACCATCATGGTCATGCCAGAGGCCCCCCAGAGCTTTGAAATAGGGGGGAGAAGCGGCTTAACGTACGCGTCTATCTCCGCGCCGAAGCTTTCCACCTTTAGCGCGGCTAGCCTGCTTCCGCCGCCTTGCCCGAGAATAGGGCTGCCGTCTACCAATACGAGCGTAGAGGCCCCGCCCTCTTTTTCCGGGAGCCCGAAAAGAGAGGCGAGCGATACGATCGGCATACGGACCCCTTCGTAGCCGAAGGTCCCGTCAGCTATTTCGTCCGAGTTAATTTCGATGACTTTTTCTATCTTCGATGTGGGGAGGAGGAAGCGCTCCGGGCCTATGCCCACGATAAGGGCCTTGGTTATGAGGGTCGTCCGGGGAAGCTCCAGTATGATTTTCGTACCCTTGCCCTCCTCGGACTCGATTTCGAGCGTGCCGCCGAGGCCCTCTATGGCGTCCTTGACGACATCCATCCCTACGCCCCTGCCCGAGGTCTCCGAGACCTTCCCGGCGGTAGAAAGGCCAGGAAGGCAGACGAGCTTAAGGAGCTCCTTTTCAGGCATGGCCGCGGTCTTCTCAGGGGGAATGCCTCTTTCAGCCGCTTTTTTCCGGAGCGCCTCTCTATTAATGCCCCTTCCGTCGTCCGATACCTCGATAACCGCCCTGTCCTTACGGGCATGGGCCAGCACCTTTATGGACCCAATGGAGAGCTTGCCTTTTGAAAGCCGCTCGTTCGCCGGCTCTATGCCGTGGTCTATGGCGTTCCTTATTATGTGCACGAGCGGAGAGGAGAGGCCTTCGAGTATGGCCCTGTCGAGGCTTATGTCCATACCCTCGGCGTAAAGGGAGACCTCCTTGCCCGAGCCCGCCGTAAGGTCCCTTATTATCCTGGGAATGCCCGCCGCAAGGTCCTCGATCGGGAGCATACGGGCCGTGAGTATGCTCCCATGAAGCGAGCCGATGGTCTTTCCCAGCAGGTGCACCCCGTCCTTGAACTCTATGGAGCGCGACTCATGGGTAAGGGCCTTGAAGGAGGAGAGCACCATGAAGAGGTCGCCCACGGTAGCAAGGAGCTCGTCAAAGACCCGTCCCTCGACCCGCATGACATTTGAAAGCCTGAGCCCTCCTGCGGGCGCCGCCGCTGTATCGGGAAGATTGGCGGCAGGCTTCGGATGAGCCGTGGCCTGCCCGGAGTTTGAAGCTGAGGCGAGCTCTTCGAGAAACGGGTCTATAGACAGGTCAAGCGGTTCATCGTTTTCGACCTTTCCGATAAGTTCGCGCTTCAGGTCCAGGCATTTGAGGAGAGCCGAGGTCATGGCCCCGGAAAGTTCGAGCTTACCGGAGCGGAGCTTGTCGAGGAGGTCCTCCTCGACGTGCGCAAGCCTCATGATGGGCGTATATCCCATTGAGGCGGACATCCCCTTTATTGAGTGGTAATGGCGGAAAAGGTTTTCGAGCGTCTCTTTTCCTGTCGGGTCCCGCTCCAGCGCCAGAAGGCCCGACTCGATATCGGAGAGGTGGGCCTTTGCCTCATGCAGGTATATGCCTTTGTATTTGGAGGTGTCCATGTAAGAAAGAGGAGGTGCGCTGCTGCGCTTCCTTGTTCGGGTTTATCGTAAGCTTTTCGGCTAAAAAATGATAGCCGTCTCCGGCCGGCTAACGTGCTAAAGGCCTTTCAGGGCTGCCAGGACCTTTGATTCGGAAGGGGGTTTGATTATATAGCCCGATGCCCCCGCCTTTAGAGCCTCCTCCACTATGGGCTCGTAGCCGAGCGAAGTGCACATGACTATCTTGATCGGCAGGTTGAGCGAGGATATGGCCCTGGCGGCCTCGAGGCCGTTCTTTGCCGGCATGACAACGTCGAGTATGACGAGATCGGGCCTGAGCCTTCCGGCGAGCTCGACCGCTTCGGCCCCGTTCGAGGCCTCGCCGACCACCTCGTATCCGGCCCTGGCCAGTATGTCCTTCAGGGCGGCCCTGAAGAACTCGGTGTCATCTGCTATCAGGACTCTCTTTGGCGGCATCGTCTTCAGCTGAAAGCATCCTTAGCGTCTCGTCGTAGAGGGCCGGCCAGTCGATAATGTCGATGGGCCGGCCCCCGGCGTTTATCCTTCCAAAGGTATAGAGGCCCTTCTCTTTTGTTACCTTGCCCTCGATATCCTCGTCCCAGAGGAAGGAGACCCCTGAGTCCCCTATGTCCACCCCCAGGACGCGCCCTTTTTCCTTGAGCACGATTACCTTGTGCGAGGAGGGCTGCCTTGAACCGAAATCGCCAAGTGCGGCCGGAAGGTCTATCACCGTAACGGGCTCGTTCCTGAAGGAGATTATACCGGAAGCGAACCCCCTCCCGCCGGGGAGGAACGGGAGCCTCTCTTTTTCCACCACCCCTGCGACCGCGCTCGTCTCGAGCGCGTATCTGCCGCAGTCCAGGTCTATTACCAACTTGTCTCCGCGCATGTCGGAAGGTGAACCAGCCATGTGTTGAATCAAAGAGTGAACCTGGCGACCACGGCCCGGAGGTCTTTTGAAAGCCCGGAGAGCTTCTCCGACGCGGCAAGGGTCTCGCTTATAGCCGCCCCGTGCCTCTCGACGGCCGACTCGACCCGTTCGGTCGAGGCGACGTTTTCGCGGGCTATCTTGGCCACCTGCTCGATTATCTCCACGGTCTTTTCCGCTTTTTCCTTCTGCTTCTGCGTAAGGCCCAGTATCACCGTGGCCTTCTCGGCCACTTCCGAGGAGTAGTTGGTTATTTCAACGAGTATCTCGCGTATCTTTCGGAGGTCGTCCCTGCCTCCCTTGAGATTCGCGGTCCCCTCGCTCGCGGAGGCCACGACCCGCTCGACCTCTATCCGGAGGTCTTTTACTATGGAGGAGACGTCTTCCACGCTGTTATTGGTGTTGTCCGCAAACCTCCTGACCTCCTCCGCGACTATGGCGAATCCCCTGCCGTGCTCTCCGGCCTTTGAGGCCTCTATTGTGGCGTTTAGCGCCAGGAGGTCGGTCTGCCTCGATATGTGCGTTATGACGTCGAGTATCCTGGGTATGTCGCCGAGCTTGTCTTTCAGGCGTATGGCCGCCCCCTCGGTGTTCTCGATGCCCCTGAAGATAGTCTCCATCTTCTCCATCGCCGAGGTGGCCGCGGTCGCGCCCCTCTGCACCATGGAGTTCACCCTCTGCGAGGCGTTAGCGCTCTCGGTCACCCGGTCGGCCACGTCGTCCGCGAGCTCCGCCATTGCCTTTACGGTATGGGAGGCGTCGCCTATGTGGTTGGCCTGTTCGAGCGCGCCGTTAAAGATATCGGAGGCGCCGGATATGACGTCTTTCGAGGTCTCGTGCCCCCTGGCCACGACCGACGAGAACGATTCCTGGGCCTCGGAGAGGTCCGAGGCGGTGGACTTTATCTGCATGACAAGGGTCTTAAGGCTTTCGGACATGAGGGAGACCGCCTGGGCGAGCTCCGCTATCTCGTCCTTTATAAGCCGGGCCTCGCCTGAATCGAGCTCGCCCGCGCCGGAAAGGTCGCCCTTGCTTATCTTTCCTGCTATGGCTGCGATGCGGTTGAAGTCTCTCGTCAAATTCCGCGTAAATATTGAGCCCAGGACGAGCCCTGTGAGGATGGCGACGAGGAAGCTCAGTGGCTGCTTCATCCACTCGGCTATTTCGAGCTTTTCGACGATGCCAGGCACGAATGCCGCGGCCGCGACCACCGCGATGAAGCCGAGTATGAACTTGTATCCTATGGGTATCCTTATGGCCAGGACCCGCCTTTCTCCAGTTTCGGCGGTATTATATGTCTCTTTCAAATCCATTGTCAATCCGCAAGCGTTTTCCGGTATTTCGGACGGTAATGCCGTTTGCTTTAGCCCCGCCGAGCGTCCTTTCAGAAGTGCTCGAACCCCTCTCTTCCGAGCGCGACAGGGCTTCCGTCCTCGTCTAATACCGTAACGGCCCTTACCGCACTTTTTGCCGGGACTATCCTCCCGATGGGCGTGAACGGGAGCGAAAGCCTCCTGGACAGCCTGGAAAGGCTTTTCAGGTTGCTTTCAGGAGAGGTGAAAAGGAGCTCATAGTCCTCTCCGCCCGTAAGGGCGAACTCGAACATGCGCCTCCGCCCAGCCTGTCTGCCGAATTTCTGAAGCTCTTTCGAGGCCGGGAGAGAGCTAATGTTGACGACCGCGGCCCGGCCGCTCTCGATGCAGAGCCTTTTAAGGTCAAGGGCCAGCCCGTCGCTTAAATCCATCATCGATGACGCAAGCCCGGAGGCCGCGAGCGCTTTTCCGGCTGTAAGGCGCGGCTCGGGGTCGAGGTGCTTTGCCACGGATCCCCTGTAAGGCCCTTTTGCCGCCGCTTTCCCTCGCGCGCCGAGCGCCCACAGGCCGAGTGCGGAAGAGCCGAGCTCGCCTGTCACGAATACGAGGTCCCCGGCCCGAGCGCCTTTTCTATATGCCACTTCATTGGCAGGCGCCTCTCCGAAGACGGTCGTCGAAACCGTTATCCCGTGCCTGGACTTTGCCGTGTTGCCGCCGATAAGCAGGCACTTACTCTTCCCGCCCGCGTCACCGAGGCCGTCATAGAGCCCGTCGACGAAGCCCTTGTCCGTATCCGGCGGAAGCGCGATGGAGACGAGGAAGAAAAGGGGCTCTCCGCCCATTGCGGCTATGTCCGAGAGGGATATCGAAAGGGCCTTCCTGCCTAAAAGACGGGGAGGGGTGTAGCTCCTCTTGAAATGGGTGTCCTCGATAAGGACGTCTGTGGTGGCAAGGAGGACCCTGCCGCCGAGCTCCCTTATAACGCAGGCATCGTCGCCGATGCCCTTGGTAAGGCGCGGATGCCGGGCGGCAAACCGCTTCGCAATGGCCCCTATGAGGGCGTCCTCGCCTATGTCCTTAAGGCGCATCCGCTTCAGGGCCTTGCGTGCTTCCGGCCCGCGGGCTTGGCCTTTCTCGGCCCTGGCTTTTTCCCGCCGGGGAGCCTGTGCTTCCTGAACACTACCTTCAGGACGTCGTCCATGTGCTTTACGAAGATGAAGCTTATCTTTTTCCTTATGTCCTTGGGTATGTCTTCTATGTCTTTTTTATTCCGCTCGGGGATGATGACGTTGGTCATCTTGGCCCTTAGCGCGGCAAGGCACTTCTCCTTTATGCCGCCGACCGGGAGCACCCTTCCCCTTAAGGTTATTTCGCCGGTCATGGCGATCCCCTTATCAAGAGGCGTCTGGGTAAGCGCCGATATGAGGGAGGCTGCCATCGTTATCCCGGCTGACGGGCCGTCCTTTGGTATTGCGCCGGAAGGCACATGGATGTGTATGTCGAGATCCTTGTAGAAGTCGGGCTTCAGGTTAAAGAGGTCGGCCCTCGACCGGGCGTATGAGAGGGCCGCGTGCGCGCTCTCCTTCATGACATCCCCGAGGTGGCCGGTAAGCGTAAGCTGCCCCTTGCCGTTCATTATCGTCGACTCTATGTGGAGTATCTCGCCTCCGACAGGCGTCCACGCAAGGCCTGTGGCGACACCGACCTCCTCGGACTCTTGCTCGGTCTCGGGGAGGAATTTTGGTATGCCGAGGAACTCCTGTACGAGCTTCGGCGTGACAGTCGTAAGTGCGGATTTGCCTGAGGCCACCTTCTTCGCGACCTTCCTGCAAAGCGAGGCCACTTCACGCTCGAGATTTCGAAGCCCGGCTTCCCTCGTGTACTGGGATATTATCTTCTTTATGGCCTCGTCCTGAACGGTGATGAGCTTTTTAGAGAGGCCGTGCTCCTTTATCTGGCGGGGCACGATGAACTTACGAGCTATCTCGAGCTTCTCCTCCTCGGTGTAGCCGGGGAGGTTGAGGAGCTCCATCCTGTCGAGGAGCGGCTCGGGGATAGGGTCGGTCATGTTCGCGGTGGTTATGAACATCACCTTCGAGAGGTCGAAGGGAAGGTTCAAGTAATGGTCGCTGAAGGCGTAGTTCTGCTCGGGATCCAGCACTTCCAGGAGGGCCGAGGACGGGTCGCCCCTGAAGTCCATGCCAATCTTGTCTATCTCGTCCATCATGAAGACGGGGTTGTTTGTGCCGGCCTGCTTAATGCCCTGTATTATGCGACCCGGGAGCGCGCCGACGTAGGTCCTCCTGTGCCCCCGTATCTCCGCCTCGTCCTTTATGCCGCCAAGCGAGATACGGACGAAGTTCCTGCCCATCGCCCTTGCTATCGAGCGGCCGAGCGAGGTCTTTCCGACCCCCGGGGGCCCTACGAAGCAGAGTATCGGCCCCTTTGTCTTTGGCTGGAGCTTCCTTACGGCAAGGTACTCGAGTATCCTCTCCTTCACCTTTTCGAGGTTATAGTGGTCGGTGTCGAGCACCTTCCTCGCCTTTTCGATGTCGAGGGTGTCCTTGGTCTGCTTGGCCCACGGGAGGTCCACCAGCCATTCTAAATAGGTGCGGATAAGGGCGGCCTCGGCCGCGTCGGGGTGCATCATCTCGAGCCTGTCGAGCTGTTTCCCGGCCTCCTTCTCGACATCCTGCGGCATCTTGGACTTCTTTATCTTGTCTCTGAACTCCTCGAGCTCCTCGGACGGCTCCTCTATGTCGCCGAGCTCGTTTTTTATGGCCCTCATCTGCTCGCGGAGGTAGTACTCCCGCTGGCTCTTGTCCATCTCCTCCTTGGCCTGGGACTGTATCTTCACCTGCATCTGGGCGACCTGGAGCTCCTTTACGAGGAACTCGTTCACCTTCTCGAGCCTCTTTACAGGGTCGAGCGTTTCGAGCACGGACTGGGCCTCATCGATTTTCAGGCCGAGGTTGGCGGCGACGAGGTCCGCCATCCTGCCCGGGTCCGCGATGTTGTCGAGGACCATCATAACTTCCTGGAAGACGACCTTGCCGAGGGTAGCGAGCTTCTCAAGCTGCTCCCTTACGGTCCTCATGAGGGCCTCTACCTCGAGGGAAAGCTCTGTTTCGTGCTGCTCCTCCACTTTCTCGATGGAGACGAGGTAGTTGGGCTTGGTCTGGGTAAAGTTGGAGATGTTCCCTCTGCTGAGGCCCTGGACGAGTATCTTGACCCTGCCGTCCGGGAGCTTGAGCATCCTCATTATCATGCAGACGGTCCCGGCCCTGTAGAGGTCCTCGGGGTCCGGGTCTTCCTTGGATATGTCCTTCTGTGTCGCCGTGAAGACGAGCCGATCCTTCGTAAGCGCCGCGTCGACCGCGTTAATGGAGCGCTCCCGGCCCACGAAAAGAGGCACTATCATGAAAGGGAATATGACTACATCCCTTACCGGCAGGAGCGGCAGTACGTCCGGTATCTCGAGCTGCTGCTCCTCTTCTTCTCTTTTATCTTCTGGCATTTAGTCTGTACTCTCCTTTAAATGGATTCCACCGGCACCTTTTTCGTAGAGTTTCTCTTGTCCTGGACCCTCGGGAGCGTTATAAGGAGGATGCCGTTCCTGTACACGGCCTTTGCCCTGGCCGTGTCCACCGGGTATGGGAGGTCTATGGACCGGAAGAGCCTGCCGAAGGACCTCTCCATGCAGACGTAGTTTATCTTGTCCTCTTCGAAGCACTCAAACTTTACGGATTTTATGATGAGCTTGTCCCTGGACATGGTCAGGTCTATATCTTCCCTCCTGACACCCGGGAGCTCGACCTCGATTACGAGCTCATCCTGGGTGGCGTACATGTCGAGGGCCGGCATGTGGGTTATGGGCTCGGGCTTGAAAAAGCTCTCGCCCTCATCCAGGCAGTCGAAAAGGAAGCGGTTCAGGTGCTCTGTCTTAACGGGCGTCTTAGTCGGTTTTTTGGAGAATTTGGCCATAAATAGCTCAAAAGTGTCCTGGAACCATGCCATTGAAGGCGAAGACCCCTGAGATTAGCGTCAGAGGCCCAGGCCCTTGAGGAACTTCCTCAAGTCGCCTTTTAGCTCGGGGCGCTTAAGCGCAAGGGAGATGTTCGCCTTTAGAAAGCCGAGCTTGTCCCCGGCGTCGTACCTTGTGCCCTCGAACTCGAGGGCGTAGATGTCCTGGCTACGGAGTAGTATTTTGAGGGCGTCCGTAAGCTGTATTTCCCCGCCCTTTCCGGGCTTCGTCTCATCTAGCGCCGGGAATATGCCCGGAGTCAGTATATATCGCCCTATTATCGCGAGGTTGGAGGGAGGGTTGGCCTTCGGCTTCTCTACAAGGTCCAGCACCTTGTAGATGCCCGGCGCAACCTTCTGCCCCTTTATCACCCCGTACATATGGGCCTGGTTTTTCGGCACCTTCTGCACGGCAAGGACCGAGGTGCCGAATTTCCTGTTGACCTCGATCATCTGCTTCATCACAGGGACCTTCGAATCAATTATATCGTCCCCGAGGAATACGGCAAACGGCTCATTATTAATGAGGTTCACGGTTATGCTTATGGCGTGGCCGAGGCCGAGGGGCTTTTTCTGCCGCGTATAGGCGAAATGGACGAGGCCCGAGACGTTCTCTATCATCCGGAGCAGCTCGTTCTTTCCCCTTTCCTGCAGGAGCTTCTCAAGCTCGAAGGAGGTGTCGAAGTGGTCCTCTATGGCGGTCTTCCCCATGCCCGTTACGATGACTATCTCCGAGAGCCCGGAGGCCTTCGCCTCCTCGACACCGTACTGTATGAGCGGCTTATCCACAAGGGGGAGCATCTCCTTGGGAATGGCCTTTGTGGCCGGAAGGAACCTGGTGCCGAAGCCGGCAGCAGGGAAAACCGCTTTCTTAAGCTTCATATCCCATCCTGTGGACGCCAGTCCTGGGCCGTAACCCGGGCCCGACGGAAAGGTTTGTGGATTTTCAGGTCAGAAAAATTACAGCGCGATTCAGGGACAGCTTGTGACAGGAGCCAGGGTTTGCCATTGAGGGATGATAATAAGTTTTTCCTTATAAGTCAAGGGGTCGGGGCGTCAGGTAGTGGGTCAGTTTGGGAATAGAATAAGGGGCGTGAATATTTCCAACGAATTCATGTTAAAAACTGGTATGTTTCGCCTTTGGGTACATAATTTTGCTAGCTTATAGTGGGAATGGCTTTGAACTTAGAATTTATGATATACTAAAGGAGATTCAAAAAAAGCTTGATTTCGTCTGGAATTTGGCGATACTATACATAGGATTACCTAACTGGTCTTCCCCAAAAAAGAGGGGGGGGTGTCATGGATACGGACAAAAAACTCAAAGAATTAATATTGTACATTGCAGATAAATGCAAAGAGGATCACTCGTTTGGCGCAACCAAGCTGAACAAGATACTTTTCTTGGCTGACATGAACGCGTATGCTTTTAGGGGCACTCCCATTACTGGTGCGAAATATATGCACAAGCCTAACGGGCCTGTTGCAAAAAGAATGTTGCCCGCCTGCGAAGCATTGCGTAAGGAAAAGCGTGCTGAGATAAAACAAGAAAATTATTTAGGTTTTATCAAGAAAAAAGTTGTGCCTCTTAAGGGTGCCAATGTATCAATGTTTACAGAGGAAGAACTTTCAATTGTTAATATGGCAATTGAAGAAACTAGGTCATATAGCGCAACCCAACTTTCTCAGTGGACGCATACTCTTAACCCTTGGCTTTTGTCCTCAGATGGTGAAGAAATTCCATATAGCTCCGTTTTTGTGCTTTTGCGCTTGCCTATAGAGGAAGATGGGATAAGCTGGGCAAAAAAGGAGATAAGAAGACTGGGTTTGTCTGCAAATGCCGCCTAAGCACACGCTAGCCGAGATAGTGCAAGAGAGTAGCTTTACAGAACAATTTGATTCAATATCAACAAAATATAAGCGGCTAGAGGATGTACATGCAGGGTTAGATTGGGCGTTGGCTCGTGACCCTAAACAAGGAACGGTCGTTGATGGTAAAATAAGGGTCTTTAAAACCACGGCAGTTGGCGAAACTCCTGGATTTTGGGTTTTATATAAATATGACGAAGAAGCCCATAAAGTACACTACTTAGCACTGAAACCCATTCAATCCAAAGAATTTTAAAAGGCCCCGTAAGGGGCCTTTTATTTTAATAAGTCCAATATATCCTCTATCTCCCAAAGTTTACCAGTCACGCCAGCCGCCATTGCCGGAGTTACCCTCAAGCTCTGATGGATACGGCAGAAATTGTAGTACATGAAATGAAGGGCTACGGCGTACTCTAAATTCTCAATCTTTTTGGAAAAGGCATTTGTTAGCCTTGTGAAACGCCTCATGCTCATACGCATGGTTAAGTTTTGGCGTTCTACATAGCTTGTAGAGACATGGTTAGGGTCTGGGTTGCCCTGTACGCGCTCCTTAACGGCTCCCGTACAAACTGCCGGACTGTATTTTGCCTCTCGCTCCCTTTCATTACCGTACAGCTTAACTAATTGGCTGTAATCAATCTCAGAGCCAAAGGCCGCCTCTACCGCGCTTAGATAGGCCCTATGCCCGTCTGTTGTAAGCTGCACCCTGTTCTTTAGGCGTTTAGCCAGGTCGTCTATAAATACATGGGCTGATACCGCATCGCGCTTTCCGACATACCATGAAAGGACGAGCTTGGAATCAGCGCATATAGCAGTCCAGGTGTAAACATCGCCATAGCCCAATACGCCTTTCTTTTCGTCCGGCACATTCTTTTCTTTGGCATAGCAAAAAGACCAGATTTCATCACACTGAATCCTTTTGCACTCCAAATCCATCAAGACCTTATCCTGATACTCTGAACAAGCCCTGCCGATATCCGCAAGGAGCTTTAAGACTGTTCCCTTTGCCGCTCCTGTCATACGGCAAGTGGCCCTGATAGAGTTACCCTCTACAAGAGCTGCTATTATCTGAGCTTGTTTTTTAACATCTAATCTGTTCATAGCTGGATTATACTTAACCGCTCAAGCATTGTCAAGAGAAATAGCAAGCAAAAATCTGTTTGACAGTATATGCTTGCTATAATATAATTGCAAGCATCTTCTAAAAAGGAGCAAGCAATGGACGATAACAAGACGGGACAGTCAAAAGGCGGTGAGGCGAGAGCAGCTGCGCTTTCTCCAGAAGAACGCAGAGAAATTGCAAAAATGGGCGCAAGGTCTAAATGGGATAAATCATTGCCGACCGTTTTGCTTGGCGCTGATTTGATACTTGGAGGAGTTAAGGTTGATTGCTATGTAACTGATGAAGGTGAGCGGTTGATTGCAGGAAGAGGAATGCAAGATGTTCTTAAATTGGTTGATGAAAATCTACCTGAAAGCGGCCAAAAGCCAGGGTCAAGATTGACCCGCTTATTGAACAATAAAAAGCTCAAGCCGTTGATATATAAAGAAAAAACACAGGACCACTTTGAACCCAAGAAGCGCAGATATCAGGGGCGTCTTATTGCTGGTTATAATGCCGAAATGTTGGTCGATATTTGTGAAGGCATTTTAGAAGCTAGGACGCAAGGACTTACGATGACTGCAAGGCAGAGCATAATTGCAGCTCAATGTGAATTAATAATGCGTGGCTTGGCAAAGACAGGGATTGTCGCCCTTATTGATGAAGCTACAGGATACCAGCAATTAAGGCCTGCTGATGGGTTACGAACATACTTTAATCAAATTTTGAGGAGAGATTTGGCGGCATGGTCTAAAAGGTTTCCAGATGAATTTTATGAAAATATTTACAAGCTTAGAGACTGGGATTGGCCTGGGATGGGTGTAAACAGATTTAGTGTTGTGGGTACATATACAAATGACTTGGTCTATGAAAGACTTCTTCCGGGGCTTAAGGAGGAATTTGACCGTAGAAATCCAAAAAATGAAAAGGGTATTAGAAAGCATAAAAATCAACAATGGCTCAATGATGATGGTGCTAAATTGTTCGCCCAACAGATGTTCACGATCTTGGCCATACAACGAGCGTGTTTGAAAAAGAAGGGGGATAAGTGGAGGCATTTCTTAAACATGATGGACGAGATATTGCCTAAAAAAGATATAATCCAAATGCGTTTGTTTGACTTTAGCGACCTTTCTTCCATCGAGCTTTAGCCGCTCTTTGGGCTATCTCTTTGCGCTTCTTGGCAGATAGCTTCTCAGCCCTTGCCTTGCCGCCTTTCAGCCCTCCGAGCCTTCCGAGGGCTACGGCGGCAGGGTTCTTTTCGGGCTTCTCCTGTTTTGGCCCTTCCTGTTCATCCCTAGTAGCCTCAGAGACTATGAACGCCGCCAGCTTATTTATGTCGGTTATCTTCTTTTTCTTCTCCATGCTTTAAGTGTAGCATAACCGCTCAAGCATGGAAAGTAGAAAGGGATTTCAAACTGACCCACTACCGGGCGTCAGGAAAGCGGGGTAAGTCCGGCGTACTTTACCGCGAGCTTTTTAACGCCCGAGGAACTGAAATTTACCGTCACCTTAATGTCCTGTCCGGACCCGCTCCGCTCCCTTATGATGCCCACCCCGAAGCTCGGGTGCGAGACCTTCATGCCCACCCTCCAGGGTAGGGCCTCTCCCCCGGCGTCCCCACCGGACGGGAAGTCCTCGGGAGAATAGTATATCTCATTCGGGGCCGTGTAGACCGGTTTTCGCTCCCGTGCCTCTCCGCTAAGGAACCTGATGCGGCCAGGGGATATCTCATCGAGGAACCTCGAACGGGTCTGGTATCTCGTTTCTCCGTAAATGGACCTTGAAGCAGAGGAAAAGAGATAGAGCTCCTCCTTGGCCCTGGTCATGCCGACATAGCAGAGCCTTCTCTCCTCCTCCAGCCCCTCGGGGTCGTCTATGCTCCGGGAGTGCGGGAATATGCCCTCCTCCATTCCGGCGAGGAAGACGAGCCTGAACTCAAGCCCCTTTGCCGAGTGGAGGGTCATGAGGGTCAATTTGTCGGACTTCTCCTCGTAGGCGTCGATATCGCTTATGAGCGCGACCTGGTCGAGGAAGTCCGGCAGCGTCGCGCCGGGGTTTGCTGCCTCGAAGTCCTTAATCGCGGATATGAGCTCGAAGATGTTCTCAAGCCTCTCGGAGGCCTCGTCCGTTCCCTCGTCCTGCCACATTGCCATATAGCCCGAGTCCTCGAGTAGCCGTAGCGCCAGCTCGTTTAGCGGGAGCTTCCCAAGCCCTGAAATGAAGGCGTTGCAGGCATCGAGGAACTGGCGCAGCCTGGTCTTGCCGAGGAGGCCCCTTTCCAGGGCCGTCCTTGCGGCTTCGAGGAGCGGCACCCCGAGCTCGTCAGCTATGGAAATAATCCTGTCGAGGGTGGCCTTGCCGACGCCCCGGGCCGGCCTGTTTATTATCCTCTGAAGGCTTATGGAGTCGCCGGGGTTGGCTATCACCCGTATGTACGCGAGCGCGTCCCGTATCTCCATCCTGTCGTAGAACCTCGTCCCGCCTACTATGGTGTAGGGGATGCCCTCCCTTATAAGAAGCTCCTCAAATACCCTGGATTGGGCGTTCGTCCTGTAGAATACAGCCGCGTCCCTGTAGGAAATGCCCCGGTCCTCGTTCATCCTGGATTTCAAGCGCGAGAGCACCCGCCGGGCCTCGTCGTACTCGTCTTTCGCCTCCTCGTGTACGAGCGGGTGGCCTTCGCGGTTTTCTGTCCAGAGGGTCTTTTCCATCCTCCGCTGGTTCCGCTCTATTACCGAGTTGGCGGCAGAGAGGATGTTCGCGGTAGAGCGGTAGTTCTGCTCGAGCCGGAGGACGGTGGAATCCGGGTAGTCCTTCTCAAAATCCAGTATGTTCGATATGTCCGCCCCGCGCCAGCCGTATATGGACTGGTCCGGGTCGCCTACGGCAAGGAGGTTACGCGAGCCCGAGGCCAGGAGGCCTGTGAGCGTGTACTGGGCCCTGTTCGTGTCCTGGTACTCGTCAACGAGTATGTAGCGGAAGCGGTTTCTATAGGAGTCCAGCACCGGTTCGTTTTGGCGGAAGAGGTTAATGGGCTCGCAGATGAGGTCGCCGAAATCCAGGCAGCCCATCCCGCGTAGCTTCTTCTGATAACGGGCGTAGACCTTGGCGATTCTCTCGGAGAAGAAGTCGTTCACGTGCGAGGCGTACTCAGCTGGCCCGATGTTCTCGTTTTTTGCCTGGTTTATGCGGGCAAGGACGGATTTCGGGGGCATGACCTTCTCGTTCAGGTTGAGTTCCTTGAGGACCTCTTTTATAAGGGCCAGCTGGTCGTCATCGTTATAGACCGTGAGCTCGGAGGCGAGCCCGGCGGCCCTGCTCTCGCGCCTGAGGAGCCGGAGCCCCAATGAATGGAAGGTTCCGAGCCATACCGAGCGGGCGCTTCCGCCTATTGTCCTCTCAAGGCGCTCGCGCATCTCTCCGGCGGCCTTGTTCGTGAAGGTCACGGCCAGAATGTTCTCCGGGGTGACATTCATCTTGGCGATAAGATAGGCTATCCTCGAGGTAAGGACGCGGGTTTTTCCGCTCCCTGCCCCGGCGAGTATGAGGAGCGGCCCGTCACCGAAGGTCACGGCTTCGAGCTGGGTGGGATTGAGGGATTTTAAAAAGGGCATAAGGGGCCGTTAAAAATTGATCTTTTCCCCGGACTCTGCGTAGGTTACGTGAATAAAAATGCTCACATATTATTCATATATGCGCCGTTTTTATTCCCGGCCTTCCGGGAAAAGCGGGAAAAATCTCAAATTTTTAGATATTGCCTTTAGTCATTCCGAGCGAAGCGAAACATCTCAGGATTGAGCTTGGCTATTATATGATTTCAAATTAACACAAAGGCGGGGGGAGGGCAATGGGAAGAAAGACGTTTTTGCATGCCTGTAGCGTAAGAAAGAGGGCTACTCCCTTGAAAACCAGCCGTTTTTCTGCTAAGTTCAATCAATCATGGCGCTAAATGTGGTTATCGCGGCCCCTGAGGCCGTCCCTTTTGCCAAGACAGGCGGGCTTGCGGACGTCGCAGGGTCGTTGCCCGCGGCGCTCTCGCGCCTGGGCTTGAGGGTCGTCCTTTTTATGCCATTTTACAGGCAGATAGCGGAAAAGGGCTTTGAGCTCGAGCCCACCGGCATCGAGGTGGCGGTCCCAATGGGAAGAAGGGTCGTCCGGGCGGAGGCCCTCCTCGGCCATCATCAGGGGGTGCCGGTCTATTTCATAAAAAGGGACGAGTTCTTTGACAGGACCTATCTCTACGGGACGCCCGAGGGCGACTACTTCGACAACCTCGAAAGGTACGCCTTCTTCTCAAGGGCGGTCCTCGAGGTGATAAAGGCGCGGAATCTTTCCCCGGACATAATCCACTCGAACGACTGGCAGACCGGCCTGATCCCGGCCTATCTTAAAGACATGTACCGGGGCGAGCCGATATTCCAGAAAACAGCCACGGTCTTTACGGTCCATAACATCGCCTACCAGGGGCAGTTCCCGGCAAACCTCTACGACGCCACTGGCCTCTCGTTCCAGCTTTTTAACCCTGAGGGGGTCGAGTTCTGGGGGAGCATAAACCTCCTCAAGGCCGGCCTCGTCTTCTCGGAGGTCATAACGACAGTGAGCAAGGCGTACAGCCGCGAGATACAGAAGCCAGAGTACGGCTACGGCCTCGACGGCGTGCTCCGTAAGCGCAAGGACTCTGTCTTCGGCATACTTAACGGAGTCGATTATTCTGAATGGGATCCGGAGACCGACCCCGCAATCCCGCAGAACTATTCCACGGCTGACTTGAAGGGCAAGTCGGCCTGCAGGAAAAAGCTCCTCAAGGCCTTTGGCCTCAAGGGGATAAAGGCGAAAACGCTCCTCATAGGCATGATAACGAGGCTCGCGGACCAGAAGGGCCTCGACATACTCTCAGAGGCAATGCCCGAGCTCATGAATATGGATATAGCGCTGGTCATCCTGGGCTCAGGCGACAGGAGGCATCAGGAGAACCTTAAGGAGCTGTCCGCCCGCTACCCGGAAAGGCTCTCCGTGAAGA
The DNA here is from genome assembly GCA_019912665.1 of Deltaproteobacteria bacterium. Taxonomy (NCBI): domain Bacteria; kingdom Pseudomonadati; phylum Myxococcota; class Myxococcia; species Deltaproteobacteria bacterium. The sequence continues at coordinate 455,331 of JAIOIE010000021.1, read as the reverse complement.
TAGCCTTCGATAGCGGACTTTCTCACCTCGTCGAGTCAGGCGCTGACGCGTTCCTCATGCCTTCGAGATACGAGCCGTGCGGCCTTAACCAGATCTACAGCCTGAAATACGGTACGGTCCCCATAGTCCGCGCAACCGGCGGCCTTGACGACACCGTCCGCGACTACTCGGAGGAGGGCGGGAACGGTTTCAAGTTCAAGGAGTATTCGGCTTCCGCCCTCATTCAGAAGGTGGCCGAGGCGGTCGATGTATATTCCCGTAAAAAGGAATGGACAGCGCTCCAGAGGAACGGCATGGCCGAGAACTTCTCCTGGGACGATGCGGCAGCCAAATACCTGGAGGCCTACAATACCGCAAAGGCCAGGCTGCACAAATCTTAATCACATCAAGCCTCAAAAACGCGCACATCCGAACCCCGCCTTTATGAAGACCCGCGAATAAGCGCCCGCCCGCCTCCGAAACCTTCATGGCACCCAAATTGCTTTAAACTCTGGTCATGAAAAGGATAGCCGTCGTGGATGATAACGCCTCCGAAAGGCTTGTCCTTAAGGGCTTCATCGAAGCGGCCGGATTCGCGTTCGATGGCGAGGGGGCAAACGGGGTTGAAGCGGTGGAAATATGCAGGGAGAGGCGGCCAGACCTCCTGATGATGGACCTCCGCATGCCTGTAAAGGACGGCATCAAGGCCGCGGAAGAGATAAGCCGATTCTACCCGACTCCCATAGTGCTCCTGACTGCTGACGAGGACTCCGATACCGCGAGGAGGGCAGCGGAAGCCGGAGTCATGGGATATCTAATGAAGCCGGTGAGGGCCGAGGAGATAGCGCCGATAGTAGAGGTAGCCATCACGAACTTCAACGAACTGAAGGCGCTCAAGGAAGAGAACGATAACCTCAAAAAAGCGCTTGAGGCCAGGAAGATAATCGCGAAGGCAACGGGGCTCCTCATGGAAAAAGAGGGCCTTAGCGAAAGAGAGGCATTCGCCCGGCTAAGGAAGATAAGCATGGACAAGAGAAAGAGCATGGCGGAGATAGCCGAGGTGCTCATCATGGCGCTTGAGAAGGGCGGGAAAATCCAGGGATGAAGAGGGCGCTTGTCATAACGCATGTAGCACACGAGGGGCTCGGCACTTTCAGGAGGCCTCTTGAGAGGAATTTTATTGTCGAGCGCCTCGATATGCACAGGGGCGCGGTCCTTCCGCCCCGGATAGACGGCTTTGATGCACTTATCGTCATGGGCGGGCCCATGGGCGTATACGAGGAAGAGAAGTACCCTTTCATGAAAAAAGAGCTGAGGCTCATCGAATCAGCCCTTAAGAAGAGGGTCCCTGTCCTGGGGGTCTGCCTGGGCGCGCAGCTCCTTGCGCGGGCCTCCGGGGCCAGGGTCTATAAGGGAAGCGCCAAGGAGATAGGCTGGCACAGGGTCGCCCTCGAAGATGAGGCGATTTTTGACCGGCTCTTCATGGGTTTCCCCGACGAGTTCACCGTATTCCAGTGGCACGGCGATACCTTCGACGTGCCGCATGGCGCCGTAAGGCTCGCCTCCTCCGGGCTCTTCCCCAACCAGGTGATAAAGGTCGGGCCTAACGCGTACGGAGTGCAGTTCCACTTCGAGGTCACGGATGAGATGGTAAGGGAGTGGCTGGGAATTAATCGCGACGAGGTGGCCGAGGCAAGGGTGGACGCCGGGGCCGTTCTGAAAGAGACGCCCTCCATGATAGGAGAGGTCAACATGCTCGGCAACAATCTCTTTTCGAGATTCCTCCGCTTGGCGGAAAAATGTTAAAGGCATAGCCATACCTATATAAAAAATAAAACGGCTACAAGGGAGTGGCCATCAGGGAAAAAAGGCAACGGCGCCTTCTTACGGAAAGGCGCCGTTTTTTATTTGGCGCAAAAAAATTTAAATGGAGGTCCTTAAGAGATGGGAAAGGTGTTAATGAAATTTCTTCTCGGAGCAATACTACTGGTTCCCCTGCCTGCGTGGGCCGATGAGAAGCTCACGGCCGCGGACATCCTGACGGGTACGGAGCTGAATGGTTTCCTTTCCGCCGGTTATAACTACAACTTCAATACCCCCGCGGACAGGGCCATAGACCTCCGGCCCTTCAACGACACCCACGACAGCTTCTCACTCGAATTGGCCCAGCTCGTATTCCACAGGGACGCGGAAGAGACGGGGAGCGCCGGGTTCAGGCTTGACCTCAACTTCGGCTACACCGTTCCGGCGGCCATACATTCAACCGGCGCGAACAGCTCAGACGATTTCGACATCCGCCAGGCCTATGTCTCTTACATGGCCCCGGTGGGGAAGGGCCTCAAGCTCGACTTCGGCAAGTTCGTGACGGACCACGGCCTCGAGGTCATCGAGGGCTACGAGGGCTGGAACTGGAATTACTCGCGTTCATTCCTTTTCTTTTTCACCATTCCCTTCACGCACACGGGGCTCAGGGCAACATACGCGGTAGACGACAGGATAATCCTCTCCGGCGCGGTCGTAAACGGCTGGGACAACGTGAAGGACAATAATACCGCGAAGTCGCTCCACCTCCACGCGGCGCTCTCCCTCTCGAACGAGAGCGCGGTCAACGTCAAATACATGGCCGGGCCCGAGCAGGATGACGATACCGGGAACTGGAGGCACCTTTTTAACCTCAACCTCTCGACGGCGCTCGGCAAGGCGCTAGTCATGGCCGACCTCGTCTATGGTAAAGAGGAGGACGTGCCCGGCATTGGAGACAGCACCTGGAGCGGGATCGCCGGGTACGTCCGTTATCCGCTCGGCGAGAAGTTCTTCCTCAACGCCCGCGCCGAGCTCTTTTCCGACGACGACGGGGCGAGAACAGGCACTGCCCAGGACCTCTGGGAGTTTACAGTCACCCCCGAGTACATCGTGAACGAAAACCTTGTCGTCAGGGCCGAGTATCGCCACGACTCATCCGATAAGGCGGTCTTTGACAGCGGGAGTTCCAAGCGCCAGGACACGGTGGGCGTAAACGCGATATTCCATTTCTAAGCCAGAAGGAGGCCGGCAAAGACGCCCGCGCCCGCAAGGGGGCTTCGAAGATCAAAGAGGATCAGGAGGAGTGAAGATGAAGAGCCATTTGAAGACATTGATGTGCATGGGGACCGCGCTCCTCGTGTTCCTTGCGATAGCGGGAGAAGCGGCTGCCGCGGAAGCAGCGATAGACAAGGCCGATACCGCGTGGGTACTCGTATCAACGGCCCTCGTGATGTTCATGGTCCCGGGGCTCGCGGTCTTCTACGCTGGCATGACAAGGCAAAAGAACGTACTGTCGACCATCATGCAGAGCTTCTTCATACTCTGCCTTATAACGGTCCAGTGGGTCGTAATCGGGTACAGCCTCTCATTCGGGCCGGGAAGCGGCTGGCCCATAGGCGGGCTCGACTATATCGGCCTCTCGGGTGTGGGGAATGAGCCGAAAGGGACCATACCGCACCTCCTCTTCATGGCCTTCCAGGGCATGTTCGCGGCGATAACGGTCGCGCTCATAACCGGGGCCTTTGCCGAGAGGATAAAATTTTCCGCGGTCGTCCTCTTTAGCCTCCTCTGGGCGTTCCTGGTCTATGACCCGCTCGCACACTGGGTCTGGGGAGGAGGGTGGCTCCAGTCCCTCGGCGTTCTGGACTTCGCGGGAGGCATAGTGGTCCACATAAGCTCCGGGGTCTCGGCGCTAGTCGCTGCCCTGTATATCGGCAAAAGGCGGGGCTGGCCGAGGGAGCTGATGCCGCCGCACAACTTGACGCTCACGGCCATAGGCATGGGCATACTCTGGTTCGGCTGGTTCGGCTTTAACGCGGGGAGCGCTCTCGCAAGCGACGGGAGCGCGGTAACGGCCTTTGTGGCCACCAATATCGCGGCGGCTGCCGGGACCCTCGTCTGGGCCTTCATCGAATGGGCGCACAGGGGAAAGCCGACCATGCTAGGCGCGGTCTCTGGCACTGTCGCTGGCCTCGGCTCCATAACCCCGGCAGCAGGTTTCGTTACCCCGATGGCGGCCCTCTTGATAGGCCTTGTCGGGGGCGTACTCTGCTATTGGGCGGTCATAATGCTCAAGCCCCGGTTCGGGTATGACGACACCCTTGACGTCTTCGGCATACACGGGGTGGCAGGCACATGGGGGACACTGGCGACCGGGCTCTTCGCCTCGATAGGCGCAACGGGCCTCCTCTACGGCAACCCGGCGCAGCTTATGGCCCAGGCAATAGGGGCGGGCGTGACAATCGCGCTCTCGGTCGTTGGCACACTTTTGATACTGCAGATAGTAGACCATACGGTCGGGATAAGGGTAACAAAGGAAGAGGAGATACAGGGGCTGGACCTTACGCAGCACGAGGAAAGGGGGTACTCGCTTTAGCAGGCTGCTGAAAAGTCCATCTGCTTCGTTGTCATCGTCGCTGGACACTCCGGCGTACACGAAAAGTACGCCTCATTTCTCGCTTCTCGACGCCTCGCATCTGGAGCTTGAGCAGCCTGAATAAAAACGGAGTTTTTAAGCAAGCCGTTAGGCAAGCTCTAAAAATTGATCTTTTCCACGGACTCTGAGTAGTTAAGGGAAAGCGGGAAAAATCTCTAGTTCTTAGAGGTTGTCTTTAAGTCGAAGGGGTGCATCCAGTTTTAGATGCACCCTGAAGAAAAAAAAAGATCCGGCACAGGGCTGTGCCGGGACAAAAGGCAAGGGCGCCTTTGGGAGCAGGCTTTAGGTCCGCATCCAGGGGCGCCCTAATTTTTTTCAAGGAGGCGAAAGATGAAAAAGGTGGAGGCCATAATAAAGCCTTTCAAGCTGGACGACGTGAAAAAGGCTCTCGGGGATATAAATATCGAGGGCATGACCGTCTCGGAGGTCAAGGGCTTCGGGAGGCAGAAGGGCCATTCCGAGTTCTACCGGGGCGCCGAGTACACCCTCGATTTCCTCCCCAAGGTAAAGGTGGAGGTGGTTACCACCGACGAGCTTACGCCAAAGGTGGTGGAGGCCATCATGGCTGCTGCAAAGACCGGGAAGATAGGCGACGGCAAGATCTTCATAAGCCCGATAGAGGACGGGGTGAGGATAAGGACGGGCGAGCGCGGGAGCGATGCCCTTTGATGAGTAAAGAAATGGTGCACTAAATGAACTTTGAGGAGGAAAAGAATGAAAACCGTCATATACGCGCTTATAGTTCTTTTTTTGTTGCCGCTCGGCGCCGCCGCTGAGGAGGCGCCCGCAATTGATACGGGAGACACGGCATGGGTGCTCGTGTCCACCGCCTTCGTGCTCCTCATGACCGCGCCGGGGCTTGCGCTTTTCTACTCGGGACTCGTGAGGAGGAAAAACGTCCTCTCTACCATCATGCAGAGCTTTGCCGCGCTCTCGATAGTGAGCATCCAGTGGGTGCTCTGGGGCTACAGCCTCGCCTTCGGCCCGGACCGCGGAGGGCTCATAGGCGGGCTCGAGTTCGTGGGCCTCAACGGCGTGGGCCCGGAGCCGGGCGGCTACGCGGCTACCATACCCCATCAGGCGTTCATGGTCTTCCAGATGATGTTCGCGGTCATAACCGTCGCTATAATAACCGGCGCGGTCGCGGAGAGGATGAAATTTTCGGCCTTCATAGCCTTCGGAATCCTCTGGACGACGTTCGTCTATGACCCGCTCGCCCACTGGGTATGGGGCGGCGGCTGGATAGGGAAGATGGGGGCGCTGGACTTTGCCGGGGGCACGGTCGTGCACATAAGCTCAGGGGTGGCGGCGCTTGCCGCGGCGATAGTTACAGGAAGGAGAAGGGGCTACGGGAACGATCTCATGCTCCCGCATAATCTCCCGTTGACGCTCATCGGCGCTGGGCTCCTGTGGTTCGGCTGGTTCGGCTTCAACGCCGGTAGCGCGCTCGGCGCGAACGGGCTTGCCGCGACAGCCTTCATGGTCACGAACACGGCGGCGGCAGCGGCGGCCCTCTCCTGGATTGCGGTCGAGTGGCTCCACAGGGAAAAACCCACGCTCCTGGGCCTCGCCTCCGGCATAGTCGCCGGGCTCGTGGCGATCACGCCGGCAGCCGGCTTTGTGGGCCCTGTATCGGCCATACTCCTGGGATTAATCGCAGGCGTGGTCTGCTATATTGCGGTTGCGTGGCTTAAGCCGCTCCTCGGATATGACGACTCGCTCGACGCCTTCGGCATCCACGGGGTCGGCGGCGTCTGGGGTGCGGTCGGGACCGGCCTTTTCGCCTCGACCGCGATAAACGCGGGCGGGGCAGACGGCCTCTTTTTCGGAGGGGCCGGGCTCCTCTGGAAGCAGCTCATAGCCGTAGGCGCGAGCGCGATTTACGCATTTGTCCTCACCTTCATAATCCTCAAGGCGATCGACTGGACGATCGGCCTGAGGGTCGCGGACGAGGACGAGGTGCAGGGGCTCGACATTACCCAGCACAGCGAGAGCGGATATTCGCTTTAGGCAAGCTCTAAAAATTGATCTTTTCCCCGGACCCTGCGTAGGTTACGTGAATAAAAATGCTCACATATTCACATATATGCTCCGCTTTTTATTCCCGCCCTTCCTTGATTGCGGGAAAAATCTCAAATTTTTAGAGATTACCTTTAAACGGTCCTGCAACGAAAAAACTCAAGGCAACGGCGCCTCTCAGGGCGCCTTTGCCTTTCAAGGGAGGCTCATATATGGCCGGAAACAAGAGAGAGCGTCTTGTGGTCGTCGGGAATGGCATGGCCGCGAACGCCTTTATCGAAGAGGTGTTGAAGGCCGGCCCGGAAAAGTACAGCATAACCGTATTCGGAAAGGAAGGCCGCCCGGGTTACAACAGGGTCCTTCTTTCACAGGTCCTTACGGGCGAAAAGGAACCGGGGAGCCTCGCCATGCATGACCCGGAGTGGTATGCGGAAAACGGGGCCGAGGTCCGCCAGTCCGAAAAGATCGTCTCCATCAAAAGGGGGAGCCGGAAGGTCGTAACCGAGCGGGGGCTTGAGGCGGGATATGATAAGCTCGTACTCGCAACAGGCTCGCTCCCGGTTGTGCCTGGTATCGAGGGGAGGGATCTTCCAGGGGTCGTGAGCTTCAGGGACCTTGACGACTGCGAAAGGATACTGGCCCATGCCCGGGAGGGCAGGCGCGCGGTCGTGATCGGGGGCGGCCTCCTGGGGCTGGAGGCCGCCGGCGCGCTCCGCTCCCTCGGAATGGAGGTTCTCGTTGTGCACATAATGGACAGGCTCATGGAAAGGCAGCTAGATGGGTGCTCCGCAGGGCTCCTAATGGACGCGCTCGAGGAGATGGGCATAGGGGTGCTCCTTAAAAAAGAGGCCATCGCCTTCGAGGGGCATGGAAAGCTTGAGCGCGTGAGGTTCAGGGACGGCTCGGCGATTGAGGCGGGCCTGGCCGTGGTCTCTATAGGCGTCCGCCCCAATATCGAGCTTGCGCTGGAAGCGGGCATCTACTCGGAAAAAGGGGTGGTGGTGACCGACACCATGCAGACATTCGACCCGAGCGTCTACGCCATAGGCGAATGCGTGCAGCACAGGGGCGAGACCTTCGGCCTCGTAGCACCCGTCTTCGAGCAGGCCCGGGTGGCCGCAAACCAGCTCGTGGGCGACGGCAGGAGGTCTTTCAGGAATTCCCCTGTCTCCGCGAGGCTCAAGGTGAAGGGCATTGACCTTTACTCCGCGGGCCGCGTATCCTCGGTTGAGGACTCCATAGAGTATTTCGACAGGAGGTCCAGGGTATACAAGAAGGTGGCGCTCGAGGACGGGAGGATTGCAGGGGTAGTGCTCTTCGGGGAGAGTTCGCTGGGCCCCTCCCTCTTCGAGCTCCTTTTGTCCGGCACGGACGTAAGCCACAGGAGGCAGGACCTCCTTTTCGGAGAGCGGAAGGCGGAGGAGGCGGCCCGCATCCCCGACGATGCGGTCGTGTGCGGGTGCAAGGGCGTCACAAAGGGGGCCATAGCGGAGGCCGTAAGGTCAAAGGGGCTTTTCACGAGGGAGGACGTAAAGCGGGAGACCGGGGCGTCCTCCTCCTGCGGCGGCTGCGCGCCGCTTGTGGAGAGGGTGATAGAGGAGACGCTCGGCGCGGGCTTCCAGCCCTCTTTCAGGCGGGCCCTCTGCGGCTGCACCAATTACGCGAGGGAGGACGTGCTCCGGAATATAAGGGAGAAGGGGCTTAAGTCTGTTGCGGAGGTCATGGCCGCGCTCGGGTGGGAGGGGGTCGGGTGCGATACATGCAGGCCGGCTATCAATTACTATGTCATGATGGCCTGGCCGGAAAGCGCCAGAGACGACCTTACATCAAGGCTCATAAACGAGCGGGCTCGCGCCAACGTGCAGAAGGACGGCACTTTTTCCGTGGTGCCGAGGATGCACGGCGGGGTTACGACCGCCAGGGAGCTCAAAAAGATAGCGGAGGTGGCCGAGAGGCATAACGTTCCGCTCCTTAAGCTCACGGGAGGCCAGAGGATAGCGCTCATAGGCGTCCCGAGAGAGGGGCTCCAAGAGGTCTGGAAGGAGCTCGATATGCCCTCTGGCCACGCGTATGCCAAGGCAGTAAGGACCGCAAAGACCTGCGTGGGCGACAGGTTCTGCAGGTACGGGACGCAGGACTCGGTCTCGCTCGGCATCGAGATGGAGAAGAGGTTCGGCGGCATACCCATGCCGGCCAAGGTCAAGCTCGCGGTAAGCGGGTGCCCGAGGAACTGCGCGGAGAGCGGCATTAAAGACCTGGGGGTCGTGGGTGTCTTAGGCGGATGGGAGATCTACGCGGGCGGGTGCGGCGGCATAGAGCTTAAGGGAGGAGAGAAGCTTGGCCATTTCAAGACACAAGACGAGATTATCGAGGCGGCCGCCGCCTTTCTCCAGCTCTACAGGGAGGACGCGGACTACGGAGAGAGGACGTTCAGGTGGGTCGTCCGAAAGGGCATCGGGAGGATAAGGGAAGAGGCCCTCTGTGACGAGAAAAAAAGAAAGGCCTTGGCAGAAAAGCTTGAAGCCGCGGCAAGGGCGGAAAAGGAGCACTGGGCCGCCGATACGGAACCCGTGCTTATGAAGGGGGCTTGAAGCTCAGCCGTGGTTGCGGTCTTTTTTTTATGAGCGCCGATATCGAGGCCGCTTTCGCCTTTATGCTCGGCGCAAGGAGGATATCAGATATAAGCGCGGCTGAAGACGCGCCGGATTCCAGGACAGATAGGATTGTCTCTTCGGTTATGCCGCCGATTGCGACCACCGGGATGCGTACGCTCGCGGAGATCTCCTCAAGCCTCGATAAGCCCTTTGGCGTGTCCGCGTCCTTTTTCGTCCTGGTGGGGAATATGGGGCCGAAGGAGATATAGTCCGCTCCTCCGGCCTCCGCCCTTTTCGCCTCCTGGATATCGTGGGTGGATACGCCTATTACTGAAGAGGGGAGGAGCCTCCTTGCGTCCTTTAGAGGTATGTCGTCCTGCCCAAGGTGCACCCCCTCGGCGCCGGTTATGAGGGCTATGTCGATCCTGTCGTTTACGATGAAGATGGCCCTTCCCGCAAGGGCCTTTCTCATGTCGAGCGCCGCCCTGAGCATGGCGGCGCTGCCTTCCCCCTTTGCCCGGAGCTGGACAATCCTCGCGCCGCCGGAGGCGAGCTCATCCGCGCATTCGCCCGCCCTTTCAAGGCTCGCGTAGGCCGAATCGACGATGGCGTACAGGCCCGAGATGAACGTCGGATGAGAGTTCTTCATCCCTTGAGCTTTCCCATGTTTATGTCGAGCTCCCGTATTTTTTTTCTCAGGGTATTCCTGTTTATGCCCAGCATCTCCGCGGCCTGCACCTGGTTGCCCCTGGTCTTTTCGAGAACGAGCCTTATGAGGGGCCTTTCCATGTACGGCATGATGAAGGAATAGAGCTCCTGCCTTGAGTGGTTGTTTGCCTTTTCGATGATCGGCCTCAAACGCGCGGCTATGAGGTCTTCTATGGATTCCTCCCGCCTTGCCCGCTTCTCAGGTAAGGCAAGGTCCTCGGCCGCGATATTCACGTTCCGCGACATGAGAACGGCCCGCCTTACGGTATTCTCAAGCTCGCGGACGTTACCAGGCCACTGATAGGATTCCAGCGCCTCGAGGGCGGATTTGTCGAACGACCTCGGTCCGCAGTTGAACTCCCTGCTGAATTTTTCGAGGAAATACTGCGACAGCACGGCGACATCTCCTTTACGGTCACGTAGCGGCGGTAGCGTTAATGTTATGCCGTTAAGCCTGAATAGGAGGTCCTCCCTGAAGCTTCCCCCGGCAACGGCCTTTTCAAGATCCTGGTTCGTGGCCGCGATTATCCGCACATCCACCCGGACGGGCTCCCTTCCGCCTACGCGGTAGAACTCCCTCTCCTGTATCACTCGCAAAAGCCGCGCCTGGAGGTCCGGGCTCATGTCACCGACCTCGTCCAGGAAAAGGGTGCCTCCGTCGGCAAGCTCGAATTTCCCTTTTTTCGATTCGATTGCGCCGGTAAAGGCACCCTTTTCGAAGCCGAAGAGCTCGCTCTCCATCAGGTCCCTGGGCACGGCCGCGGTATTGACGGCGACGAAGGGGCCTTCGGCCCTGGGGCTATTCATGTGGATGAGCCTGGCGAGGAGCTCCTTGCCTGTGCCGCTCTCGCCGAGTACGAGGACCGTAACGTCCCTTGCCGCGACCTTCCCGGCCTTCTTGAAGACCTCTTCAACGGACCTGCTCTTCCCGATAAAGACCGTCTCGTCCGAGAGTTTCTGTAGTAGTCTTTCCTTGAGGGTTGAGACCTTTTCCCTGAGCCGCGAATTCTCGATTGCGCGCTCGATCGTGAGCTCCACCTCGCCGAGGTCAAAGGGCTTGGTTATGTAATCGAAGGCGCCGAGCTTCATGGCCTCGAGGGTGTTTTTCATGCTCGTCTCGGCTGTCATTATGATGAAGGACGCGTTGAGGCCGGCTTCCCGCGCCTCTGTAAGGAGCTTGAGGCCGTCTTTTCCGGGCATGTTTATATCCAGGAGGGCGAGCGAGACGGCCTGGCCTGAAAGAATCCTCCAGGCCTCGTCGCCATCAGATGCCCTGACCACATCGAGCCCCTTTTCCCGGAGGAACCTGTCAAGCACCCATAGTACGCTCTCGTCGTCGTCCGCGACGAGCACCCTTTCCGCGCTCATGACATCCCCCTGTCCTCCACCGGGAGATAGACAAGGACCGAGGTGCCTTCTCCCGGTTCTGAATCTATTTTCAAGAGACCGCCGTGCTCCTTTACTATTTTGAGGGTGATAGCCATGCCAAGACCGCTCCCCCTGGGCTTGGTGGTGAAAAAAGGCGTGAAGACGTTTTCAAGGTCCTCGGGTTTTATCCCGCACCCGGTGTCCCGGACCTCTATGGAGACCATGCGGCCCGTGCCGCCCTCGCCCATGTGAAATTCGGTTATGACCCTTGTAGAAACGCTCACGATCCCGCTCTCGGGCATGGCCTCGATTGCGTTCTTTACGAGGTTCAGGAATACCTGCTTGAGCTGGTTTTCATCACCCGCCACCTCCGGGATGCTCGGGTCGTAGCTTTTTACGAAAGCGCAGCGCCCTGCCCCATCCCCGAGGAGGAGGACCACCGAATCGAGCACCTGGTGTATGTTGACCGGCTTTTTTACGAGCCTGGCGGGCCTGGCGAAGTCGAGCATCTCGTTAAGTATGCTGTTCAGGCGGTCGGCCTCTTTTATGATCACTTCCATGTATTCGTTGAGGCCCTTGTCAGAGGCCTTCCTAGATAGGAGCTGGGCCGCGCCCCTTATTCCGCTAAGAGGGTTCCGTATCTCGTGCGCAAGGTTCGCGGCGAACGCGCCTATGTAAGCGAGCCGCTCCTTCCGGAGCGCGCTCGCTTCGAGGGGCTTTATGCCTGAGAGGTCTTTTAATAACGCAACAGCCCCCCTCACGCTGCCTTCGGGGTCGAAGACAAGGCTTGTCGTCACGCTCACGGGCAGGGCATCGCCTGTAATCCTTCTCCAGAGCTTCTCCTCGTACTCGGCGAAGATGCGGCCTTTGTCCATTGTTTCCCTCAGCATCTCGGCTATGCGCGGGTTCCGCTTGAAACAGGCCTCTAGCGATTTGCCGAGCACAAAGGACCTCGAAAGCTCCGTCATTTTTTCAGCCGATTGGTTGAAGACGGAAATCCGCATATCCGGGCCGACGGCTATTACGCCCTCGGCAAGGCTTTCGAGTATGTCCTCAAAGGAAAGCTGGGATGGGGGGGTGGTCACGCTCACTCTGCCTATTTATTAGGCAATAATAGCAGGCCCGCGTTGTAAACGCAACGGAAAACAGGGTGATAGGGGAATGGATGCAATAGGGGTTGTTTTCCTGTCCGGCGGAAAGCATAATGTCTCCATGCGCGAGATGTCTGCCGGAATAATAATAAAGGATAAGAAGGTGCTCCTCGTCCATAACATGAAGCACGGGCTGAGGGTCGAGCCTCCGGGCGGTAAAAAACTGTCTGGCGAGGGGTGGGAGGAATCTGTCGCAAGGGAAATACGAGAAGAGCTCGGGGTGGAGGTGCGGGTAAAAGGACTTTTCGGCGAATACAGGACCCATTCGCCCGAGGGTGATTTCATGGTAAGGATGTACCTATGCGATATCGCTTCAGGGGAGCCCAGGGTAATGGAGCCGGAAAAAATACCCTCATTCGGGTGGTATTCCCTTGAAGACCTGAAGAGGCTGTCAAAAGAGGGCCCGCTCGTCCCGAACATGCGCCTGGCCCTGGAAGACCTTGAGGAGCTGTTTTTATGAGAGGGCCGTCTTTGTAGTTTTTCCCGGCCCTTCCGTGTCAGATTCTTTTACATCTTCTACATATTTATTTCAAAAAAAATGTCGACTTATTTTACAGGACAACTTTGAATTTGAAAACCAAGCATGAAAAAACAATGTTTCTAGTGACTTGGCATTATTATTGCATCAATTTTTAATATTTAGTTGTGGGAAAAATAAATCCCAAATGAGAAAATTTTCGATTTTCATGTGTTCAAAAACCGGTTTAGAAAAGTTCCTCCAAACGGAAAGGGAATAAAAATCAGCTGGTTTAAAGGAGAGGTTCTCAATGTCAGATTCGAAAGAGCGGTCAAGAGTAAAGCAATGGATCGTTTCGCCCGTGAACTGGATTCTTTTTGTCCCAGCCATTGTTTTTTTAGCTATTTCAGCACCTACGGTCGCATATTGTCTACCCTATGCTGAAGTTACGTACAATTATGGCTTGGGTTTGGTCGGGGGTTCTGAACGGATAACCTCGGAGTTAGAGGCCGTGAGTATAAACGGCGGGGGTACGCAGGTCCAGGCAAATGGTTCTTCAGCATCCGCATACATCGAGTCAGAGGCTTATGGCGGAACAAGCCCCGCTGCCCTTACTAATGTGTCCATCAACATGGACGCATACTATTCCGCCTCCGGATCGAGTGTGGCTGCGATTGGCATGGCTCGCAATATATATGGTTTTTTAGTCACGGCAACTGATGGAAACATTCCGGAGTCGCTAATCGGGAGCGGCTTTGAAGTTCCCTTGCTCATGGCGTATTCTTTAAGTGTTTCAGGCGATTCGAACTCGACCTGGTATGCTGTAGCCAGACTGGATTGCTCATGCCCGACCAGTTCATTTACTGACGGGATTAGCAGAAGTCATTCCACCCCAGGCTCCCTCCAGAAGGAAGATACAATCAGCCTGTTCCTGAAAGAGTCTCAGTTGGATAGCATTTATGAAATTGAGTTATATGCATATACCAGCATTAGATTGTATTCGGATTTCTATAACGCAAAATATGGATATGCGTCTGCATTTGCAGACCCCGTTATCACAATCGATCCGACCTGGCAGTATGCGAGTTATTTCAATGTAAACCAGTTTTCCCTTACACCTCCGTCAAGCACCGTACCTGAACCTGGCACGATGCTGCTTTTGGGCTCCGGGCTGGCAGGTCTGGTGGTTTTGCGAAAAAGGTTTAAAAATTGAGAGCAGGGAACCCCCTTGACGTGCAAGGGGTGATGATTCCCTCCGTGTGATTACTCGAAGTTTCCACCGCAAAAATTCTCTCGCGAAAATAAAAAGCCCCGCCTTAAAGGCGGGGCAAGTTCCAATTAGTCCTTCCGAGGCGCTCGCTTAGCGGTGCGCGGAAAGGTCCCGATGCCGCCTTTCCGCAATGGGTTACCGCATATTTCGATCAGCCCGTTTCCGGCCCTTTCGGTCTCGCAGTCCGCACTACGGATAGATAATCCGTCCTGCCGGTCAGTAAGCCTGGCCGGTCTGTCCGGCATCGCCGCTCATGGTGCCTCCGCCAGTGGTGCCGCCGCCCATCGCACCGGCGCCGGGCTCACCGCCGGGCATGCCAGCAAGCTGCGAATCCACGCTCGCGCGTATGTCACTGCCGAGGTCGGCAGGGTCGGTCACCTCGCCCTCGCGGGCCTGTACCTGGTCGCGGAGCGTCTGTGAGACCATGTCATGAGCGTCGCTGTCAGAGAGCCCTCTTTGCATCGCGGAGCTCATGCTGGCGAGCACGTCCCTCAGGCAGGGGCCGGTGCAGTCGTTGTCAACGGCCGTCTTGGCCAGGTCGGATACCGCCTGGGGGTCCGCATCGCGCTGGGCGAACTCGTTGAGCTGAGGCTCTATCGCGTCGATATCGGACTGGGAGAGATCGGTATCTTCCTGTATCTGCGTCTTGAACTTCTCGACGTCCGCTCCTGCGCCGGTCCTCTCGCCGGCAGCATAGGCGGAAGGTGCGGCAACGGCGAATAACAAGCCAAAAGCTGCAGCCAGTCGGAAGAAGTTGCTTTTCCTCATTTCTGCCCCCCTCTTTTTAAGTTGCTGGTTTTTATGCCGCATATAAAAAAGTATATACCAGCATCGGAGGGCGTCAAGGGGAGTGCTTACGGATTGCCGTGTTTTTCCTTCTCTTCCATGCTGTCATATCCGTAAAAAAGGAAATAGGCCAGGACCCCGGCGAGGGTTATGAACATGAATATGCCGTTTGAAGTGGCATACCATAGTATGCCGCCCGCCACGCCAACTATGAAACCTATCCAGTTGAGGGTCTTGACCGTACCCGGGTCCATCTTCTTCACCAACCGGTCGGCGTACTTGTAGACGAGTATCATGGCGACGACCACGCCTACCGTTATCATAAAACCGGTTATCGACATAAACGGCCTTTCATTTTTTGAAGAGCGCCTTGAGGCCCTTTTTATAAGGGGCCCGCACGACTCCCTTCTCGGTTATTATGCCGGTCACGAGCCTTGCGGGCGTGACGTCGAAGGCCGGGTTCCTTACGCCTACGCCCTTGGGGGCTATCCGCCTCTTCTGTATGTGCGTTACCTCCGAAGGGTCCCTCTCCTCGATGGGGATGAGGTCGCCGTGCGGTGTCTTGAGGTCAATTGTAGAGAGCGGGGCCGCCACATAGAACGGGATCCCGTGCTCCCTCGCGAGGACAGCGACCGTATAGGTTCCTATTTTGTTTGCCACATCCCCGTTCGCCGCGATCCTGTCAGCGCCGACCACGACCGAGCCTATGAGCCCCTTTTTCATCATGTAGCCTGCCATGTTGTCGGTTATGAGGGTCACGTCTATCCCGTCCTTCTTAAGCTCCCATGCCGTGAGTCTTGCGCCCTGCAGAAAAGGCCTGGTCTCGTCCGCATAGACCTTAATCCTTTTCTTCTGCTCGATCGCGCCCCTTATGACGCCGAGCGCGGTTCCATATCCGGCGGTGGCCAGCGCCCCGGCATTGCAGTGCGTAAGGACGGCCGAGCCGCTCTTTAAGAGCTTCCCCCCGTGCTTGCCGATAAGGCGGTTTATCTCTATATCCTCCTTGTGCATCCTCAAGGCCTCGCCGACGAGCTTCTTCTTAAGGGCGGGAATATCGAGGCCTGGGGAGGATTCGACGACCCCCCTCATCCGCTCGACAGCCCAGAAGAGGTTAACGGCCGTGGGCCGGGCCGAGGCTATAAGCGCGGTTACCTTGTCGAACTCCTTCCTGAAGGCCTTCGAGTCCCTGGCCTTTATCCTGAGGGCACCGAGGGCCGCACCCATTGCTGCGGCAACGCCTATCGCGGGGGCGCCCCGGACTACCATGTCCTTTATGGCCCCGGCCACGTCCTTATGCGACCGGTACCTCCTGTAGACCTCTTTTCCGGGCAGGAGCCGCTGGTCAATCATCACCACGGTATTGTCCTTCCATTCCACTGTCTTGAACATCTCATTCTCCGTATGCAGGCGGATGAAAAAACCCAATCTGCTGCGTCGTCTTCAAAATTGGACACTCCGGCGTACAATAAAAGTACGCCTCATTCCTCGTTTTTCGACTCCTTGCATCTTGAGCTTTTTAAGCAGCCTGAATGTGATTTGAGTTCCATGTAATCTGTTGTATCAACAGGCGGGGAGCGCGCTTCCGAGGACGGCCTCGTCAAAGGGCTGTACCTTTACAGTCTCTCCGGCCCTGAATCCCTCGGAGCCCTCAGGCACTATTATGAAGGAGTTGGCCCTGACCATGGTGGATATCATGCCCGAGCCCTGGCCGTCAAGCGGGGTGGCAATAAAGGCTCCGTCCTCGAGGGATAGCTCGGCCCTTATGAAGTTCATCCTGCCGGGCTTGATCTTCAGGTCTTTTGTTATGCGCGCCTCGAACGCCCGCCTGAAGAGGTCCTTCCTTCCGCACATCTTGAGTAACGACGGCCTTACGAACTGCTCGAAAGCCACCATCGAGGATACAGGATTACCCGGAAGGCCGAACGCGGGCTTTCCGCCGATAACGCCGAAGGCGAGGGGTTTCCCGGGCTTCATGGCCACCTTCCAGAAGATCATTGACGAGCCCATTTCCTTGAGTACGTCCTTCACGAAATCGTAGTCGCCGACCGAAACGCCGCCCGAGGATACGATGCAGTCGGCAGCCATCGCGAGCTCGAGCTTTTCGCGGAGGCTTTCCCTCGTGTCCCTCGCAATGCCAAGTTGTACAGGCGCGGCGCCGACAGCCGTCACGAGCGCGGAGAGCGCGTAGCCGTTGCTGTTAGTTATCTTTCCGAAGCCCGGGGCCTCGAATATGTCCGAGAGCTCGTCGCCGGTAGATATGACGGCTACGCGGGGCCTTTTGTGCACGAAGACGAACGGCACGCCGACCGTAGCGAGCATGCTCACCTCTGAGGGGCGTATGAGCGCGCCTTTCCCCATTACTGTCTCGCCAGCCTTGAAGTCCTCGCCCTGGCGTCTTATGTTATCGCCTGGCCTCGCCTGCGCCTTTACGAGCACGAATCC
This sequence comes from Deltaproteobacteria bacterium, assembly GCA_019912665.1. Taxonomy (NCBI): domain Bacteria; kingdom Pseudomonadati; phylum Myxococcota; class Myxococcia; species Deltaproteobacteria bacterium. Next base: position 438,098 of record JAIOIE010000021.1, on the reverse strand, counting down.
GTCGCCCGGCTGGGTCCTCTCGACCATTACAACCGAATCGGCCCCCTGTGGCACGGGCGCGCCGGTCATGATGCGGACAGCGGCCCCTCCCGCGACAGGCCCCCTGGGCGTCTGGCCTGCCGGCAGGTCGTAGAGCACCTTAAGCCTGACCGGCTTTTCCGGCGAAGCGCCGGCAGTGTCGGCAGCGCGTAGCGCGTAGCCGTCCATGGCGGAGTTGTCCCAGGGAGGGTTGCCGCCCCTGGCCTTGATGTCCTCACCGAGCACCCTGCCGAGCGCCTGCTCAACCGGGACGCTCTCAACTCCGAGCGGCCTTATTTCCCTGAGTATGGTTTCGAGGGCTTCTCTTACGGAGATCATGATACACCCTTTCAAGGCAATCTCTAAAAATTGATCTTTTCCCCGGCCTTCCTTGATCGCGGGAAAAAATCTCTAATTTTTAGAGGTTGCCTCAACTTTATTATAGTGTAAAACATATCACCATAAGGCTTTCATGTAAATGGGGAAGAGGTGCGGAAGTGTGAAGATATAACCTGTCTGAAGGGAGAAGAGAGCGCTTCGGTTGACTCACGAAAGGCCGGGAACGAAAATCAGCCCTGCGGCTCCGTAACGGTTACCGCTTCGATTGCCGCAAAGGGGCTGTCAATCGACGCGCTGCGGTCGGCCCTGACCGGTATCATTATAACTGTGCCGGGCCTGAGCCTCTTTGGGTTGAGGTTCTCGTTAAGGTGAATTATGGGCTTTATCTCGGTCCTGTATTTGGCTGCTATCCTGCCAAGCGTTTCGCCGCGCTTTATCTTATGCCGTACGAAAGAGACCCTCTTGGCAGGCGGGACCTTCTTCATGTTCTCCATGAACATCTCGGCACTGCCCGCAGGTATCTTTACCTGGTAGCCGGGGTAGTCGGGCGGGGTGAACCAGCGTAGAAGCTCGGGGTTCAGCTCCCTTATCTCCTCGACAGTCGTGCCGGCCGCTGAGGCGATTACACGGAGGTCGGTTGCCTGTTTCACCGGGACCTTGTCATAACGGAGCCCTTCCGTGAAGACGACCGGGCTGAAGCCGTAGAGTTCCGGGTCCTTGGCTATCGTAAGGGCGGCAAGGTACTTGGGCACGTATTCCCTCGTCTCCCTGTGAAGGGCCTTTTTCCTGCTGGCGAGCTCCCAGAAGTCTTCTGTGCCCTGCTTCTTTATGGCCCTGGCGACCCTTCCCTCTCCGGCATTGTAGCTTGCAGCCGCGAGGTACCACGAGCCGAACATACCGTAAAGGTTCTTAAGATAGCTGGCCGCCGCGTATGTGGCCTTCTCAGGGTCCCTCCTCTCGTCTATCCACCAGTCCACCCTGAGGCCGTACCTTACGGCCGTGCCCTTTATGAACTGCCACATGCCCACGGCGTTCGCGTGGGACCTTACGGTCGGGTTTAGCCCGCTCTCTATCAATGCTATGTAGGAGAGGTCTTCGGGGAGGCCGTTCTCGCGGAGTATCCCCTGGAGCATGTGCATGTACTCCGCGCTCCGGTCGAGCCATTTTTCAAAGTGCTTCCGCCCGTTCGTCTGAAAGTATCTTATGAAGGATTCGACGTTCTTGTTGACCACGATGGGGATTTCCGGAAGGCCGGGCACTTCTCCGGCTTCCATCGCCTCCTCTATCGAGGCCTCGGCCACGAGGAACGGGGGCAGGGCGTGGCCGGCGGCAACCGGGCCGGCCGCCTGGCAAGAGGGCGCTTTCACCTCGGGCGCGGAATCGGTGTAATCATAATGGATTATCCCTGCTTCAGAGCCGGTGCCGCAAGAGGGCAGCGCGTAAGCATACCTTAAGGGGGCGATGCTCTGGAAATTCTGCCCGGCGCGCGCGGAGAGCGCCTCATTTGAGAGCGGCTGGGATGTATCCTGGATAAGGGAAGCGAATTGCGATTCCCCTTCGGTCACGGCCTGCAAGCCTGCGTCCGGGGTCGAAGCCGACGAGGGGGCGGCGAAGAACGTCAACGAGAGCGCGGCGGCAAGGAGAGTCGGTCTTATCATGGCACCTTCAGCGGTTGTACGGGGACCCGGCGCTCTGTCCGGGGACGCCGCCGGCAAGCTCTATCTGCCGGAACTTCTCTTTTACGTCCTCTGCGGTCTTTTTGGCCGCAAGCTCTATCTTCTTGCCCGCGCTGGTGAGGGCCCTGGTGTACTCGACGAAGTACTGGTTGTTCTTTATCCACTTCTTGGTGAGGCTGTGGCCGTAGGTCTTTATGCCGACGTTGAAGAGGTCGAAACGCGCGGCCCTCCTCGCTATCTGCCAGAGCGAATAGAATTCCTTCGTCGCCCTCATGGTCTCGGTCTGAAGCTCGTAGTAGCTCATGAGCTTGGGCTCGAAGACAACGTGGTGCGCGTCATAGAGGCTCCAGTCCTTGCTGATGATGCGCCCCTCGCTCTCGAGATCCCTGTAGCATTTAGTGCCGGGTAGCGGCGTAAGTATAAGGAACTGGACCGATTCGAGGTCGTTCTTCTTCGCGAACCTCACTGTCTCGGCGATGGTGTCGGTCGTGTCCTGGTCCGAGCCGAAGACGAACATGCCGTGTATCCTTATGCCGTTCTTGTGGAGCGTCCTTATGCAGTTCGTAATGTCCTCGACCGACTGCTGCTTATTGTAGAGCTTGAGGGTCTGCGGGTTTATGGACTCGAGCCCTATGTAGACGGTGTGGCATTTCGATTTCCGCATGAGGTCCAGTAGCTCCTGGTCCTTCGCTATCTCCACACGCACCTGGGCCGTCCAATTGGGCGTGAGTCTTTTTTCGATCATAGTCGAGAGGAGTTCCTTGGTCCTCTTCTTGTGGGCGCAGAAGTTGTCGTCGTAGAAGAAGACCCAGTTCCCGCCGTACTTCCTGTGGTTCTCGAGCTCCTCTATGACCCGTTCCTTGCTCCTGAACCTGTATTTCTGGCCGAACATGCCGGTGACCGAGCAGAAGCTGCAATCATAAGGGCAACCCCTCGAAGTCATGATCGGCGCTATGGTGAGCTTCCTTATGTTCTCCGTCTCCATGCCGCTTATGAGGCTGAAGTCCGGGGCAGGGAGCGTGTCGAGGTCCTTGCAGAAGGGCGCGGTAGAGTTGTGCTTTATGGCGCCGTCCTTGTAATACGAAAGCCCGGCTATCTTGTCGAGCCCTTTTCCGGTCTCGAGCGCCTTTATGAAGTCAACTATGACGTCGTCAGCCTCGCCGCGGAGCACGTAATCAGCGTACTGGAGGGCCTCCTCCGGGAGGTATGTGACATGGGGGCCGCCCATGGCAACGGGTATCCCGGCTTTCCTCACGAGCTTGGCTATTTCGTAAGACCTGCTGGATGTCGAAGTGATGGTGGAAATACAGACCAGGTCGGCGCTCAGGACGTCCTTGAGATCGAGCTCTCCGACGGATTCGACGTAGCTTTTCACCTCATAGCCGCTTTGCCGGAGCCTGGTACCGAGGAGCACCGTGCCTAGCCTCGGAAGGGGCATTCTCGTAAAAATGTGGAAATCCGGCGGGTTAGGCTCGATGAAGACGATTTTTCGCATTAGAAGTAGTCCTTTTCCACATGAATGCCATTCATCTTACCCGCGTACAATCGCACTGTCAAGGAAAATGCCTGCCCGGCTCGCCTCTGAAAAACGCCTGAATTCCCGGTTTTTGCAGAAAAATCCGGCTGCTCTGGCCGAATCTGCCACCCCTTTCGGAATAACAGCATACGCACATTTGTGAAAGGAGTATGTGAGTTGAGGCACGGATTCCGGATGAATATGGAAACGAAACCGGGGGCCTTGTTTTACATCGGAATTTTCGGGACGGACTTGAGCCGCACGGGCTTTAAAAGGGTGCGTTCTTCTGCAGGGCCTTTCTCAGGTATTTCGCTGTGATGCTACGGGATTGAATTGCGACCTCCTCGGGCGAGCCGGCAGCCACTACCTGGCCCCCTGCCTCTCCTCCTGCCGGACCGAGGTCAATTATATGGTCGGCCGTCTTCATGCAGTCGAGATTATGCTCTATCATGAGGACGGAGTTTCCGGAATCCACGAGCCTTCCGAGCACGGCAAGGAGCTTCTTCACATCGTCCATATGGAGGCCGGTGGTCGGCTCATCCAGGATGTAAAGGACGTCACCCGAGGACTCCTCTACAAGCTCCCTGGCGATTTTCAGTCGCTGGGCCTCGCCTCCGGAAAGGGTGGTCGCGCTCTGGCCGAGCTTCAGGTATCCGAGCCCCACTTCCTTCAGGACCGAAAACTTCCTCTGGAGCGCGGGCTCGTTCGGGAAAAGGCCCATAGCGTCTTCGAACGTGGCCTCAAGTACATCGTATATGCTTTTTCCCCTGTATTTCACATCGAGGACGTGGCCCTTGTACCTCCTGCCCCGGCATACCGCGCATTTCACGTATACGTCAGGGAGGAAGTACATCTCAAGCTTTTCCACCCCCTCTCCCTTGCACGATTCGCACCTGCCGCCGGGGACGTTGAAGGAGAAGTCGCCGGGTGAAAGGCCCATTGCGCGGGCAGAGGAGAGGCCGGCGAATATCTTACGTATATCGTCGAAGCCCCCGATGTAGGTGAGAGGGTTCGAGCGCGGGGTCCTCCCTATGGGGCTCTGGTCGATGAGCTTAACGCCCGAAATCCTGTCGAGGCCCTGCACGGACGAGTACGGTAGCGGCGGCTCTGACTTCTCGCCGAAGTGCGCGGCGAGCACCGCGTAGAGCGTGTCCACTATGAGCGTGCTCTTTCCTGAGCCTGAAACCCCGGTAACGCAGGTCAGGGTCTTTAGAGGCATTGTGAGGTCAACGGATTTCAGGTTATTGCCCGATGCGCCCCTGATGACGAGCGACCTGCCGCTCCCCTTCCTCCTCCATCTGGGCACATGTATGGTCTCCCGGCCCGAGAGGTAATCGGCTGTAAGGGTGCGCGCCTCTTTGAGGAATTCTCCCGTGGGGCCGGCCCAGACCACGCGCCCGCCTTTTTCGCCCGCGCCGGGGCCGAGCTCTATTATATGGTCGGATTTTATTATCATAGATGGGTCGTGCTCGACCGTGACGACGGTATTCCCCATCGAGGAAAGCCGCTTCAACTGATTTGTAAGCAGGTCTATGTCGACCGGGTGGAGCCCTATGGATGGCTCGTCGAGTATGTAAAGGACCCCGGAGAGCGAGGATGCGAGCTGGGTAGCGATGGTAACCCTCTGCGCCTCCCCGCCGGAGAGGGTCTTGGTGAGCCTGTCCAGGGTTATGTAGCCGAGCCCGGTCTGGCTGAGGAATTCGAGCTTGGTCCGTATCTGCCTTAGGACCTCCTCCGAGACCGACGCCTCGAAGGGGGCAAGCTCGAGGGATGAAAAGAACGAGAGGGCTTCCTTTATGGTCAGGGCGCTCGCCTCCGCAATGTCGAGCCCCCCGACCTTCAATGAGAGCGCCTCTTTCTTGAGCCTCGTTCCCTTGCAGGCGGAACAGGTGACCTGCCCCTTGTAGCGGGAGCTGAAGACCTTTATGTGGAGCTTGTATTTCTTGCTCTCCAGGTAATCAAAGAACTCCTCTATCCCCTCGAAGCCTGTCGCGCCGCCAAAGACGATATCCCGCTCCCCGGCCGTAAGCTTCCCGAAAGGCTTGTCGATATCGACACCGTGGCGCGGCGCGTGCTTTATAAGCTCCTCGTGCCACCACCTGTATGACGGCTTTGTCCAGGGCTCGATAGCGCCTTCGCGGAGCGTAAGGGACTTATCAGGCACGACCTTGGCCTCGTCAAAGCGGAGCACATTTCCGAAGCCCTTGCACTCCGGGCAGGCGCCCACCGGGTGGTTGAAGGAGAGGGAGATGGGCGTGGGCCTCTCCACCCTGGCCCCGCAGTTACGGCAGCAAGGCTCTTTTGAAAACGCCTCCTCGCCTTTTTCAGGCAAAAGGGCCCAGGCAGAGCCGTTTCCTTCCCTGAAGGCGGTCTCAAGGGCCTCGGTGAGCCTTTGCCTCTCGGCTTCCTTAAGTACGAGCCTGTCCGCCACCACCCCCAGGCGGCCCTTGAGCCCGCCTGGAATCCCTTCGGATATGTCGATTATCTCCGAGCCCGTTCTAACGCGTATGAAGCCCTTCTGGAGGAGCATGGAGGCGGCCTCCTCGGGCGTCCTGCCGTTCAGGGGGAGGTTGAAACCTATGTAGGCGCGCTCGCCTTCGTATTTGGAAAGGAGCTCGTCAGCGGCATGGCCCGGGCCGCCTGGGCTGACAGGATGCCCGCAGATGGGGCAGTGGAGCCTGCCGGCCCTGGAAAAAAGGAGGCGCAGGTAGTCGTTAAGCTCGGTCGATGTGCCGACTGTCGAGCGGCTTCCGCGGACAGGGTTTTTCTGTTCGACCGCGATCGCGGGCCGGATGTTCCTTATGGCGTCCACGTCCGGCCTGTCCATCCTTTCGAGGAAGAGCCTCGTATATGTGGAGAGCGATTCTATGAACCTCCAGCGCCCCTCCGCGAAAAGGGTATCGAAGGCGAGCGAGGACTTCCCGGACCCGCTCGGGCCAACTATGGTCGTTATGAGGTTATGCGGGATGCGGACCGAGATGTTCTTGAGATTGTTCTGCTTCAGCCCCTCAATCACCAGCTCGTCCCTGTCAAGGGGGAGCGGGGCCTCGAAGGAGATGGCCTCGGCCTTCCCTGTCTTTTTTCTCGCCATGCCTTTATAGCCGTCTTTAAGCTTGATTTAACTACTAATTATAGCTCATAGGAGGGGAGCATGACCAGAAAAAAGAAGCCAGAGGAAGGGGCGGAATCGTGTGAAGGCGGGCTGCAGGGCCGGAGTTTCGCCAGGGATTGCAGGCCTGCCGCGTGCTCTTCTACATCCTACGCGAGATACTTACGCCGAACCCGAGGTCGGGGCTGCCTTTGGACCATCCTTTCAGGATGTATCCGTGCAGGTCAAACACAGGGGACAGCCTGCGTCTCACGGATACGGTCGTCTCCAGGGGCGAGGGGAGTCCGGGCGAGGCGGACTGCCGCCACTCTAATATCAAGCCAACGACCGAATCAGCGGCCAAAGGATAGCTGCCGCCCGCCCTCATGAAAATAGCGTTCTTCAAGGTGAAGGCATCGGGGCTTCCGAACGCCTCATATCCGATGGCGCCGAAAAGTGATAATTCGTTCTGCACTGTTGACGCGTCTACCTGAAGTGAGTAATCGGTTTCGCCCGTGCCGAGGCCCGTTGCCTCGTCCGCAGTCGGGAATTTCACGTTCACGGCGAGGTCGATGAGGAGTTGACGCTCCGGAAGGTACATCACGTTATAAGCCGCCCCGGCGACCATGTCGCCCAGGCCGGAAACGCTCCGGCGCTTGCCAGACCTTCTGCCCACCACAGGAATTGCGTTCACCCCCGCAGGCACCACATTTCCGGGGCCGATTACCTGCCTGAAGGGAATGATAAGCTTCAATCTGAGCGGGCCGCTTTCGTACGAGGCGGTGGCCGGCACCTGCACTATGTCGCTAGCCTCGCGTCCGCCGTAGTCGCCTACGCTTAGATCAAAGCCGACGCCCAGCTTGATTATCCGGAGGGCATCATCCGACGCGCTCGAGTCCCGCGCCATCATCGAAAGAAGAGACGCGAACACAAGAAAGCTAATAATGACGATGGATTTTTTCATAAGCTTTCGTTACCGCTATCCGTGGACCACTCGAAAAGGAATATATCATAAGCGGACCGCGATGTGGAGTGCTGCTTTATGGCGCAAATCCTCCGGCTATCAGGTTCACAGGAGATGAAAAAAGCAGGCCAGGAGGGGAACGGGTGGATTCGCACCTGCCCTATTCAGGCAATTACCTAAGCTCCGGTTTGTTCAATTTTTCAAGCACCGGGTCCTTGCCCATAAATCGCACATATCCCATTTCAGTCTCCGGATCGTGCTCGAATATTAGCAGCCACCTCTTCTCGGCAGCCTCGGAGAGGATTTCCTTTTTGGCTTTCAGGGTGTCGAGAGGGAAAAGGTCGTAGGCTGTTATGAAGGGGATGCGGAGATGCCTCGTGGTCGGTATCAGGTCTCCCGTGAAAACAGCGGTCAAGCCCTCCGAGCAGACGCTTACGATCTGGTTATCCCGGTTGTGCCCGCCTGTCCTTATGACGGATACTCCGCTTACGACCTCACCGCCGCCTTCGATAAGCTCCAGTTGCCCGGCCACCATGAGGGGCAGGAATTCGTCAGGACAATAGCTTCCTCTGGTCCTCTCGTTCGGGTTGAGGGCGGCTTCCCATTCCCCGCGCTGGACGATATAGCGCGCATTCGGGAATGCGGGCCGCAAGACACCGCCCTCCTTAACCGTATTGCCGCCTGCGTGGTCGAAATGGAGGTGCGTATTGATGACGATGTCGATATCCGAAGGGGAGAGCCCGACGGCTTCAAGGGACCCGGAGAGCGTGCGGCCCCTGTCCACCGCGTAAATGGATTTGAAGCGCGCATCTCCCTTGTCCCCTATGCCGGTATCGACGAGGATATTTTCGCTCCCGGTCTGTATGAGGAGCGGCCTTATCGAAAGGGGTATGCGGTTTTTCTCGTCCGGAGGGCAGAGGGGTTCCCACATGGCTTTCGGGGCCACGCCGAACATGGCGCCGCCGTCGAGCCTGAAAGACCCGTCGCTTAAGGAGAATATCCTGAAACCGCCGAATTCCATTCAGCTCCGAATGATTTCTGGTCTGAATCCTCAGGGTGCCAATTTAAACTCCGGGAAGCGGATTGTCAAGGAGGGCCGCAACCTGTTGACTCGGGCCTTTTGGAGTGGGATAATGCACGTGACGGAAAAAGATGCCCATACCAGAAAGAAAGACAAGGATTATCGCAACCATAGGTCCCTCATCGAGCTCGCCTGAGGTAATTGAAAAACTCATGCTCGCGGGCGCGGACGTATTGAGGCTTAACCTTTCCCACGGCACAAGGGAGGTGCACGGCAAAGTCATCTCCTCGATCCGCGCTGTCTCCCGAAAGCTCGACCTCCCCGTAGCCATACTCCTCGACCTCCAGGGCCCGAAAATACGGGTGGGCCGGTTAAGAAAACCCTTCGTAGAGCTTGTCCCAGGCCAGGAGATATCCATATCCGCGAGCGAGCCTGACGGCGACGAGAGGATGATATCCACCACCTACGCAGACCTTTACAAGGACGTAAAGCCAGGGGACAGGATATTGATGGACGATGGCCTGATCGAAGCGTCGGTAATGGGGGTGGAAGGGGATGAAATACGCGCCAGGGTCGTCTACGGAGGGGTGCTCAAGGAGAACAAGGGCATGAACCTCCCTGGGGTCGCCGTGAGCGCTCCCTGCCTTTCGGAAAAAGACCTGGCCGACCTGGCCTTCGGCATCGAGAATGAGGTCGATTATATCGCGCTCTCATTCGTAAGGAGCGCCTCCGACATAGCCCGCATAAAGGGGATAATAGGCGGAGCTTCAGCCGACATTCCGGTGATAGCCAAGATAGAGAAGGCCGAGGCAATCGAGGACCTCGACGCCATACTGGAAGAGTCCGACGGCATCATGATAGCGCGCGGCGACCTCGGCGTGGAGCTCTCGACCGAAGAGATACCCGTTCTCCAGAAAAAGCTCATAACCAGGGCAAACGAGGCCGGGAAGATCGTCATAACCGCCACGCAGATGATGGAGTCGATGATAGAGAACCCGAGGCCCACCAGGGCCGAGGCGTCGGATGTAGCGAACGCCGTCTTCGACGGCACTGACGCGCTAATGCTCTCCGGGGAAACGGCAGTCGGCGGGTGGCCCGTAAAGGCCGTCGAGATAATGGTGAGGATAGCGACAGAGGCCGAGGAGGCCGCGCTCGCGCACAAGCACCTTTTAAGGCGGAGGAAGGCGCCGGCAGGCTCGTTCTCGTTCGCCCAAGCGGTGGCCCATGCCGCGCACGCGGCTTCAGACGAGGTCGGGCCCAAAGCCATCGTGGTATTTACCCAGACCGGGGAGACCGCAAGGCTCCTTTCAAAGCTCAGGCCGATAACGCCCGTAATCGCGTTCACGAACCAGGAGGCCATCCGGAGGAGGGCCGCCCTCCTTTGGGGCGTCACTCCCTTCACCGTTGAATTCGGCGAGCACACCGACGAGATGATATGCAGGGGAGAGGCCGCGCTACTCGACCGGGGGCTTGCGGATTTCGGGGATACGATAGTGGTCGTCTCCGGGAGCAAGGTCGGCATGAGGGGCGCGACCAACATGATGAAGATAGACTGGATAGGGAGCGAGGAGTGCAGGGTTTATCTCAAGAGCGGGAGGGTGCCGTAGCCGAAAGCCCTTTTCAATTACTCCTCGCATATATCGGATGTTTTCATCTCCACCCCCCCCTACAGCCCCTCAAAGGTCTTTACGGGAATAGAGCATTTCGATACGCCTTCGTCAATCAGGATTGTGCCCCTTCAGAAAGAGTACTGCAGCGCAAGAATCCAGAACAGGTCGGTTGACTTGACTCCCGCTGATGGTTCGCTGTCGTACTCCACTATATTCGAGAGCTTCGAGGGTGATCTACTTAAAAAAAGAGAAGGTCATGTGTGCAAAGAATGACCCTGAGCGGCTATCAACCGATGCCGGAGGTGCAGTTGGGGCAGCGGGTGGCCTTTAAGGGCACAACGGAAAAGCAATACGAGCATTCCTTGGTCGCCGGAGGGGGCGGCGGCGGGGCTTCAACCCAGAGGCTCTTTACGCCTTTTATCAGGAGGAACATAGAGAAGGCGACGATCAGGAAATTGACGACCGTATTTATGAACATTCCGTAATTGAGCGTGACCGCTGCGGCCATTTTGGCTTCGGCGAGCGTGGGGTAGGGGCCGACAACAGTCCCGCTCTTGAGCGTTATGAAGAGGTTGGAGAAATCATAGCCGACCAGAAGGCCCATTGGAGGCATGAGAATGTCGGCTACAAGGGAGTTGACGATGCCGCTGAACGCCACCCCGATGATGATGCCAACAGCCATGTCGATGGCGTTCCCTCTTAACGCGAACGCCTTGAACTCCTTGAGCATGATTCTATCCGCCCCGCCACTCGGCAGCTCAGAAAAAAATGAAAATAACGATGGAAATCTATCAGCTATTGCCCATTGTGTCAAGCAAGCGTGGGCTGGAAGAAACTGGGCCTTTTCGGAAGGGCACCGGCTGAATCAGCTGTCTGAAACGCAGGCGGGAGAACGCGCGGGAGCGTAAAAGCCTACCTTATATACGCCTCGGTCACGTACCTCCTCATCATCCTGTGCGAGTTGAAGTAGTAGGCGACCTTGCCTATGGAGTTCTCCATCATCTTTATCCATATCCGGCGGTTGTCGTAGAAGGTCGGGATGACCTCCTTTTCGAGCTTCCTGTAGAGGTCGTCGGCGTCAGCCTCGTCGGTCGAGAGCGCAAGCGAGCTTTCCGTGGGCTGGGGGCCTATGGACCATCCGGTATACGCCTCTATGTGCCCCTCTATCCACCAGCCGTCAAGGATGCTGAAGTTCAAGACCCCGTTATGGGCGGCCTTCATTCCGCTCGTGCCCGAGGCCTCCCTGGGCCGCATCGGGGTATTGAGCCACACGTCCACGCCCGATACCATCTTGAGGGCGAGGTCCATGTCGTAGTTCTTGAGGTAAACTATCTTTATGTCGTCCGCGAGCTCGCGGGCGGTCTTTACGATGTATTCTATATTCCTCTTCCCCTCGGTATCCTTGGGGTGGGCCTTGCCCGCGAAGATCACCTGCACCTTTTTCCTGCCTATTTTCCTGAGGCGCTCGATGTCCCAGAGAAGCAGGTTCGACCTCTTGTAGGCGGTGGCCCTCCGGGCGAATCCTATGGTGAGGGTGTCATAATCCATTCCGACGCCGGTCTCCCGGTTCACGAAGTCTATGAGCTTCCTCTTCGCCTCCATGTGGGCGCCCCAGAGCTCCTCTTCGGGTATCCTGGCTATCCTCACGAAAAGCTCGGGTTCGTTAGCCCAGCCGGGCAGGTACTTGTCATAGAGGCGCGCGAAGGGGTCCGAGACCCAGGTGAAGGTATGGACGCCGTTGGTGATGGCCTGTATCTTGTAGCCGGGAAAGAGGACCTTCGAGACCTCGCTGTGCTTCTTTGCGACACCGTTCATGTACTGGCTCAGGTTCATGGCAAGGAGCGTCATGTTCAGCTTGTTCGTGCCGCCAAGCTCCTTCAAGACGTCGAAAGGCACGTCCTCGCCGAGGACCTCCCGCACGAGGTCGTACGGAAACTTGTCGTGCCCGGCCTCGACCGGGGTATGGGTTGTGAATACGCAAAGGTTCTTGACGCGCTCTATGTCCCAGACCTCGCGCTCGTCCCAGACAGCCTCGATGTCGCGCTTGTATCTCTGGAGGAGTTCGAGCGTAAGAAGCGCCGCATGGCCTTCGTTCATGTGGTATTTTTTTATGCTGAAGCCGAGGGCCCGGAGCATCAGAACGCCGCCCAGGCCGAGCACGACCTCCTGCTTGAGCCTGTAGCGGTCGTCGCCGCCGTAGAGGTGGTCGGTTATGGCCCTGTCCTCCGGGGTGTTCTCAGGGAGATCGGTATCGAGAAAGAAGATTGGCACCTTCCACTGCGTGACAAGGCTCGTTATCGAGTAGACCCAGGCCTGGACAGCGACCGCCCGCCCCTCTATGGTCACCCGTATCCTCTGGGGCAGAAGCTGCATGTGCTCGGCCGGGTTCCATTTTTCCGGGTGCTCTATCTGCTTTCCGTCCTCAAGCTCCTGCCTGAAATACCCCTTCCGGTGTATGAGCGTCACCGCCACCATTGGCAGGTTGAGGTCTGCCGCCGATTTTATTGTGTCTCCGGCAAGCACGCCCAGGCCGCCGCTGTAAGTGGGTATTTCGTTCCGAAAGCCTACCTCCATGGAGAAGTAGGCTATTTTTGACTCTGCTGTAAGCTCCTCTAGTAATGACATGAGTTCCCCTGAAAAATATATAAGAGTGTCTTAAATCCGCTTTCACACCTGCCGGCCAGAATAAAACCTTTTTTAATTTTTTAATTCTGACGGCCGATATTATAGAAATACATTTGATTGACCGCAATTATACACCAGGACCTGCATTTATTACAGCTTTTCCGGGTCTCGTTCATACGGTCCCGCTCTTGAATGAGAGCGGGCTTGTGGTATAATGCGGCGATGGAGGTGCCCGATGGCTTCGATTAAAAGGAGCCTTCATATACCGGCCCTGGTTTCCGCGCTCTCGCTCCAGCTCTTTTTTACCGGACCCGCTCACGCTTTTTTCATAAAAACCAGTCAGGTAACGGCCCCGGAGGCCGCTCAATCCCAATATCGTAAGGCCGAGCCTGAGCCGCTTTTCAGGTTCGCGCAGAGGATGAAGGACGAGGGAAACAGGGCCGAAGCCAGGAGGTCCTTTGCGGAGGTCCGAAGGCTCTTTCCGGACTCGGAATGGGCCCCGAGAGCGGCATTTCTACAGGCCCTCCTTGCAATCGAGGAGGGGGATCCCGGCGCGCTTACCTTCCTTGAAGAATCCGCAGGCCTTTCAGGCATAGACGATTATCTGCTTTTTTACAGGGCCAGGGCCCTTTCCGCGCAGGGCCTCCATGCGGAGGCTGCAACCGCCTATGAATCCATTATACTATCCTATCCGTCATATTTGCTCGCCGAAAAGGCCGGGTATCTCAGCGCCGCTGCCTTTTTCGAGGGTGCGGATTTCCAGAAGTCAGCTGAAACATTCGAGAAATTCATTAAAAAGCATCCACGGAGCCACCTTTCCACTGATGCGACCCTTTTGCTTTCCGAATCCTACATAAAATCAGGCGCACCGGAAAAGGCCGTCGTGCACCTTAAGGGACTGGCAATCGGGCAGCCCGCGGCCGCCATCGGCCAAAAGGCCCATAAGAAGCTCGCTGAACTCGATTCAGCCGGGGTGAGTGGCGCAAAATTAACGCCGGAGGAGAGGTTCAGGAGGGCAGAGGGGCTTTTAAGATCCGCCTCCTTCGAGGCCGCCATTGAGGAGTATAAAAGCTTAAGCGGCTCGTCCGAATTCAAAGGTAAGGCGTCCGTCAAGACCGCGGTCGCGCTCTCAAGGCAGAAGAAGTATGCCCAGGCCGAGAAGCTCCTTAAAGAGCATCTTTCAGCCGAGAGGCCGGCCATGGAGGCGGAAGCGCTCTACTGGTACGCGCTCTCCTCGGTAAGGCAGGGTGGTGTGGGCGGGGCGGAAGAGGCCCTTAAGAGGCTTTCGGTGAAATTTCCGGCAAGCGACGAGCATGTAAGGGTATTGATGCTCCTCGGCCAGCTCAAGGAAGACAAAGACCCCGAGGGTGCGATGAAGCTCTATAAGAAGGTACTCTCGAATTTCGCCAACAGCCCCGTCTCGGACGACGCGTTCTGGAACCTTGCATGGGGCTCGTACGCTTCCGGCAGGTATGAAGAAGCCTACGAAGGCTTTTCGCACTATCTCGTAGCGAAGCCCGGCGGCAGGGACACCACAAGGTCTCGCTACTGGAAGGCAAGGAGCGCTGAGAACCTCGGAAGGGCCGGGGAGGCGGCCGGGGGCTACGGGGAGGTTTGCGCCAAGGCTCCCGATACCTTCTATTGCCTCATGGCCGCTTCGAGGGCCAGAGGGCTCGAAAACGAAACTGTATCGGCGCTGTCGGATGCGAGGGCGGTCCCGGCAAGCGCATTGAAATCAAACCCGCGGCCTCCCCTGGAAGGATTGCAGGGCGAAAGCGTTTTCTCTGGAGAGCCCGGCTACAGGGCGGCAAGGGAGCTACTTACGTTGGGCTTACGTGAAGAGGCCGCCAATGAGCTTGAGAGGATTGCGTCGGCTCACTCTGGCAAGCGGGCTGACCTTGCCGAGCTCGCAATGCTCCTTTATGAGGCCGGTGACTATTACAGGGCTTTCAGGATATACAGGCTCCACCTCTCGGCGGAGAGGGAGCTACTGCACCTCGGGTTCCCGCTCTGGATTGTCGAGTCCGTCAGGGAGAAATCCGGAATTCCCGTCGACCCGTTCCTTGTGGCGGCGGTCGCGCGCGAAGAGAGCCATTTCAACCCCGGCGCGGTCTCGCCTGTGGGCGCGCTCGGGATGATGCAGATAATGCCGTCGACCGGGAAGGGCATAGCGGCCAGGCTCGGTGAAAGCTTCGCGGAAGGGAGCCTTTTCGAGCCCGCCACCAGCATAAGATTCGGGTCATGGTACCTGGGGCATCTGCTGGAGAGGTTTAACGGCGACCTTGCGCTAGCGATATCCGGCTATAACGCCGGGCCGAAGGCGGCCGAGAGGTGGGGCAGGACCCTGCCATTCGAGCTCGATGAGTTCGTGGAATCTATTCCCTATGAAGAGACAAGGGCCTATTCGAAAAGGGTATTGAGGAGCTATGCCGAATTCCTGAGGCTTGCGGGGGAGGACCCGGTCGAGAGGATACGGAGGATTGAGCCGTACGGCGGCAAGACAAAAGACCCGGGCGAGGCCGATGCAAGCGGGGAGAGGCCGGTCTACGCCTCTACAGGGAGCGGGCCGGGCCTTCGTT
Source organism: Deltaproteobacteria bacterium (assembly GCA_019912665.1). NCBI lineage: Bacteria > Pseudomonadati > Myxococcota > Myxococcia > Deltaproteobacteria bacterium. The sequence goes on along the minus strand of JAIOIE010000021.1, from coordinate 422,662 downwards.
CTTCTTTCCCTTTGACCTTGCTTTCCGCACCTTTTCGGCGAGCGATTCCGCTTTTTTGATAAGCTGCTCGTTCCGCGAGAGTTTGAAGAAATTGAGGGCCTTTTCCGGCTCGTTCTCCTTCATTGCGGCAAGCCCGAGCTCATCCGCCCTCCTCGCGACCTTTGCGAAGGGCTCTGATTCGCCGGCAAAGGCATAGAATTCTATCGCGTCGTGCAGTTCCCTTACGGAGGTCCCCTTAAGCGCCTCCTCGGCCCTGAGCGCCGCGCGGGAGAAGACCCGCGCCGTGCCGGACTCCCCTATCAGGACAGCCCATTTCATAGCCGAATCGAGGATACCGAGGGACTCCCTGCAGTTCCTCGTCTCGGCATACGACCGCTCCTCTTTTGACAGTATGGAATCCAGGTTCGAGGATGAGGCGCCCCTCAGCAGGGCCAGATGGGCCGGGTCGATGGAGTAGCCTGGGAAATTCAGGCGCTCCCTCGATTTGAAGTGCCTGAAGGCCCTATCGGCTGCGCCCAGGTCCGAAGAATTGGATTTCACGCCCTTCATCACAAGCGAGTCGGATTCCCTGTAATTATATGTGGCCTCGTACCATTCGTATGCGCCGGCGGAGCGCTCGATCTCCACTCTCATTCCGCCGGAGGAGGCCACGCACAGCCCCGGCACGGCCGGCTCGTACGGGTTCGGCAATATAGATGTGTGTCGGGCCCATCTCCGGCAGTCCTCGTCAGGAACCCTTGAAAGTATGTTTTTCCCTGAGAATAACCGTCCCTCTTTTTCGGCAGCAGACCCCATCCTGGCGCCGATGCGCTGAAGGCCCTTCATGGCCTCGGCGCGGTTTCCGCAGAACGAATCCGCTGCCCTGAAAAAAAGGAGCGCATCGAGCGTGCGGCCCGCCTTCTCGGCAACCTGCCCCTTGTTCAGGTATAGGCCTAGCCTCTCGACATCCGCGTGGTTGCACATGGCGTCGCCGTAAGCGTGGCCCGAAAAGGAAAGGACCGCGAAAAGGCCAGTGATAGACCTGGAAAGAACTCCCATGCGCGACTTCAGCGTTCGGGCGGCGCAAAGTGAAATACGGGCCCGCTCCCTTTCTCCGGATTGAAAAATACGAATACGGGCCCGGCAGCCGGATGCCCGTTTTTCGTTCAGGTTTCAGGATAGATTGGGACATGTCATCCTTAGCACGGCCCCGGCTGTCTGTCAAGGGAGAAGCGCTGACGTATACCCCTTTCCGCTGCCCGGAAATCCGGTGTAGAATCCGATAATGGACCTTTCGCCAGCCCTTGTCATCATACTCGGACTGTACTTGGCCGCGGCCGGGTACAGGCTGGCGCTCGAATTGCTGAACATCAGACACCTGGAAGAGAGGTGGGGCGAGGTGCCGCCCGGCTTCGAGGGGCACATCGACCGGGATTTCCTGGCGCGTTCAAGGGACTATACGGTCGAGAACGCAAGGCACGGAATAATTGAGAAGCTCGCCGGGTCATTGACAGTGCTGGTTTTCGTGCTGTTTCTCCTTAAGCCCTATGACAGGTGGATAGCTTCCATCGGGGGCGGCTTCATAGCCTCGGGAGCGCTCTTTTTCATGCTCCTCATCGTTGCGGAGACGCTCGTCAGTGCGCTGTTCGCTTTCTGGCGCGTCTTCAGGATAGAGAGGAAGTTCGGGTTCAGCGCCATGACCCCGGGGCTATGGGCCGCCGACTTCGCCAAGTCCCTTGCCATCTCGTCGGTACTGGCGCTTTTCCTGATATCGGCCGGGCTCTGGATAATCACCTTAAGCCCCGGGCTATGGTGGCTCTGGATATGGCTCCTGTTCCTCGGGTTTACGATATTCATGATGTACGTCTCGCCTTACCTTATAGAGCCGCTTTTCAACAGGTTCGATGAGGTCGACGACCCCGGCCTCCGGGACGGTATAAAGGAGGTCCTGAAAAAAGCAGGCATACGGGTGGGGAAGGTCCTTAAGGTGGACGCGTCCAGGCGCACCTTGCATACGAACGCCTATTTCACCGGGATAGGAAGCGTAAAGAGGATAGTGCTCTACGACACGCTTCTAAAGAAGCTCGGGAAGGAGGAGATAATATCGGTCCTCGCACACGAGGCAGGACACTGGAAGGGAAGGCATCTCCTCAAGGGCCTCGTGGCCATGGAGCTACTTAGCCTTGCGGCCCTTTATATCTCCTACAGGATAATTGAAAGCGGCCTTCTTGAGAGGGCGTTCGGTTTTGAGGGCGCATCGTTTTACGCGCTCATGGTGCTGCTGGGCTTTCTCGCTTCCATGGTGGGCGTCCCCTTCGGCCCACTCTTCGCCTGGCTTTCAAGGCGGCGCGAGAAAAGGGCCGACCGGTTCGCAGCCGAGATAAGCAATGATCCTTCTTCGATGGCGTCCGCGCTCATAAAGCTATCCAGGGACAACCTATCGAACCTGCACCCGCACCCGCTTTATGCCGCGTTTCATTACTCGCACCCGCCAGTGGCCGAACGAGTGCGGGAATTGAGGAAGATAAGGGATTTGCGGGAGTAGCATATTTGGAGGACGCAATTTGAATTCTGATAGGCATTTATGCCGAAAAGCGCGGCAGCGCGTGAAAGGTCTTTTCAAAAGAGAACGATTTTAATCGAACCTCAAAAGGCTTTTGTTAACTATTAAGGACGCCGCCTAATTTTGTATCGAGGATGAGCTTGAGGAACACCTTGACCTCGTCCTGCGCGATGAGATGGAAGGCCGCCTCGTCGGCCTCGCACCCCACATGCACCGAGAGCCCTTTAGGGCCGAGCGCCCTGTAGGCGTCCTTGTCGGTCTCGTCGTCCCCGATAAAGACGGGCATCGTGCCCCTGAAGCGGTTTCTTTCGAGCATCCATAGTATTGCCCGGCCCTTATCCCATTTGACGCTGGCCCGTATCTCGAAAGCCCTCTTGCTCTGGGTGAGGCGGACCAGGCCCCGTGAAAGGGCAGGTGCGACCGTCGTGTCGAACTCCTCCTTGAAAAGAGGGAAATGCCGCGAGCCGAGGAGCCTGTAATGGACGGTGTGCGAGACGCCCTTGTTTTCGAATATCACGCCCTTCCACCTCTCCTGAAGGCGGAGGAGCGCTGGCTCGAGCCCGTTTAGCTCTTCCCTCGCGGCGCGTCCTATGTCGTATGTCATGGTGAAATCGGGAGCGGCGGCCTCCAGGCCGTGGTTCCCGGCGTACGCGAGCCCGTCGACCCCGACGAGCGACTCTATGTCCGAAAGGCCCCGTCCTGAGACTATGGCCAAGGGCATGGACCCGGCGAGCATCCTAACGAGCTCTTTCATATGGAAGGAGAGGCGTGCGTCCTCGGGCCTGCCGGCCACGGGGGTAAGCGTGCCGTCGTAGTCGAGGAAAAGGGAGATGTCCCTACCTTTTAAGCACGACCGCGCCTCGTCCGCGGACTTCAGAAGGTATCTGCTCATCCTGTATCCTTTTCATCGTTGAAAAAATGTCTTCCACCCAGTGATAGATGTCGTGCTTTCTGATATGCGCCCTGGCCTTCAAGAGCCTGTTCTTCCTTTCCTCGGGGTCCGTTTCCAGGGCCGCCTTCATAGCGTCCACGCAGGCCTCGGTGTCATAGGGGTTAATGACCGTCACGCCGGGTATCTCCTCCGAGGCGCCAGCGAACTCGCTTATGAGGATGCTACCGGAGAGGTCGAGCTGAGAGGCGAGGAACTCCTTGGCAACGAGGTTCATGCCGTCGTAGACAGAGCTTATTACCGCGAGGTCGGCCCTCCTGTAAAGGGCCGCAAGCTCGGTGTGGGAAAGGTTCGAGGTGATGTACTCTATCGGCCTCCAGCCGCCGCTTCCGAACCGCCTGTTAATTGATTCCACTTTCCGCTCGACCCGTTCCATGTAGCTTAAGAAGGGCTCGACCTTACGGGTGGGGACTGCCACTTTTATGAACGTGAACTTTCTCTTGTATTTTGGGTATTTGGTGAAAAAGAGCTCAACCGCCTCGAGGCACTTTATGACGCCCTTGGTGTAGTCGAGCCTGTTTACGCTAAGGCCCAGCTTGAGATGCCCAAGCTCCCGTTTTCTCAGGAACTTCGTTATGAAGGATTCCGCTTCTGGAGAGGCTGCCGCGTCCTCGAACCAGCCGAAGTCGACGCTTATGGGAAAGGTCCGGAGGCGCGTAAGCCGTCCCTTATGCCTTATTGCGCCTTCGACCGGGTCTACCTCGGCGCCCAATTCCCTTTCAGCGCAGGTCATGAAATTCTGCATGAAGCTCGGGAGCTGAAACCCAAGGAGGTCGTTCGCGAGGAGCCCTTCGAGGATCTCCTTTTTCTGAGGGCAGATCCTGAAAACCGCGTGAGGCGGCCATGGTATGTGCCAGAAGAGCGAGATGAAGACTTCAGGCCGTAGCGCCCGTATCTCCGCCGCGGCGAGCGCCAGGTGGTAGTCCTGCAGCCATATGATGGAATCTTCGGGGGCCTCCTCGGCAACGGCCTTTGCAAAGAGGCTGTTGACCCGCGCATAGCTCCGCCAATAAGAGCGGGTGAGGTAAATCCTGTCGAGCGTTATATGGCAGAGCGGCCACAGGAACCGGTTGGAGTAGCCGTTGTAGTAGCCTTCGATATCGCTGGAGCTTAAGGGGACGAGGCGGAGGGTATAGGAAGGGGAGTCCGGGGGCACCTGGACCCTTAGCGGCCCGTCTCTCTGGTCCCCCTTGGGGGCCGATGCTATCCAGACGCCCCTTGATGCCTGCATCAGCGGGTCGAGAGCGGAAACCAGCCCGCCCACTGTCTTCTGGAAACTGCCCTTTTTCAGGCTGTAGGGCTCCCGGTTCGAGACGATGATTATTTTTTTTTGGGCGAATCCTTCCATAAGCGTCTTTTTGCCTGCCCCGGACACGAGAGCAGGCCAGCATCTATTTTAGCTGTTAAGTGCAGGAATGCAACCCTTAATAAACTTTATGAAGCTAAAACAGGAGGTTAGGAGGTAGGCTCGCGGGGTAAAGGGGCGTCAGATATAGATTACCTTCTCATCCCTTCTTTCAAGGGCTGTCCATATCCCGAGGTAGTTTCTGATATTACGGGTCGTAAGGAAGTTCCTCCTTATATGTTCCCTCCCCGCCTCGCCCATCCTCTCTGCCCGCTCCGGGTCTTCAAGGAGCTGCCGTATTCTGTACGCGGTCCCTTCGACCGAATGGACCAGGAACCCCGTGACGCCTTCTATGACCTGGAGCGGTATGCCGCCCGCGTCCCCGGCTATCACGGGCTTTTTCTTCCAGAGCGCCTCTGCAACGACCAGGCCGAAGCCCTCGCGGGTCGATTTTTGAAGCACTATGTCGGCCCCCCTCTGGAGCGCGTTCACTTCCCGGTCGCTAAAGGGCGGGAGAAGCAATATGTGTATGTCCGGGTCGCCTGCCGCCTTTTCCTCGACCTCCGCGAGCACCCTTTCGCCCTCGGGGTCGTCTGTTGCGGTGCCTCCGGCAAGCACCAGCCTGCAGTCGTGGTATTTTTTCGCGAGCTTGTACGCCTCTATGACGCCCAGCGGGTCCTTGAACGGGTCGAACCTCGATACCTGGAGGAGCACCGGCTTATCGAGCGGCACGCCGAGCCGTTCGTATATGCCACGCACCTCCTCGTCCTCGATGTGGGCGTTCTTCTCGGCAAGGGGGTCTATCGTGGGCTGTATGAGAAATTGGTGGATGGGGAGCGACTGGGCGAAGTTCGCGACCGAGAATATGGAGCCGTCGTACTTTTCGACTATGTCCTTCAACTGGTGCCAGGCTGCCCTGTCAGGCGAGGAGATGTCTATATGGCACCTCCAAATCCAGGTGCCCCTTTTTTTGTAGTCGATGAACATGGCGGGCTGGGGGTCGTGGATTACTACGAAGTCCGCGTCAAGGTCTATCCGTTCCGCGTTCTCCCTGTTCACCCTGGCGTATTCCTCCCACATCTCCTTCGTGAGGGGCCTGCCTCTGCCCTGCAGGGAATTATGGATGTTCTTCGTGACCTCGAAAAAGGGCCGGTCCGCCTGCATGACCTCCCACCTTACGTCCAGGCCGATGTCCTTGAAAAGGGGCACCATCCTGGTGAGGAGCTCCGCCACCCCGCCCCCGGCCGCGGTCGAGTTCACGTGAAGCATCTTCCTGCCGGCGAGGACCGAGGCCATCCTCTCTATTGCGCGGAGGTCCCCCGGCTCGGCTATGCCTTCGTAGTCCTTGAGGCTCACAGCGCCTCCTCGATAAGCGCGGCTATCTTGTCCCGGAGCACCTCGGTCGAATACATGTAAGGATCGAGCGATTTTATCCTGGCCGCTATGCCCGGGCGGCCGAGCGAGGTGGAGAGGTATTCGCTGAAATCGTCTATCGGGCGGCCAAGCCTGAGCCTTGATTCATAGAAATGGAAATATATGCTCGAGAAGTCGACCTCCCGGAGCTTCTGCAGAAAATCATGTAGCTGCGGTCCGGATTCCATGGAGGTCGGCAGCACGATGGTTATCCCTTCGTTGAACATGAACTCGCGCCCGGGCAGGACCGGCCTCGGCGGAGGATAATTATCGAGGTACTCGTGTATTATCCGCATGAGTTCGGAGCGGAGGTCCTCTATTTTCGCGAATTCGAACGGGTTCACGTTCGCGAGCGCTTCAGCAAGGAGCGGCTCGCCAAGCGATTCCGATACCCAGACCGCGAAGTCGTTCGGGAACTCGGGCTCGACCGCATGGGGTTTCAGGAAATACTGGTGCATGTGGTGGAAGATGGACTCGCGGCTTACGTCTTTCATTATATCGAGGAGGTCGAGTATGTCCGCGGCCTTGCGGCCAGTAAGAGTCGTGAGCGCGAAGCACTCGTAAAACCTGAATGTCCTCTCTTCTGCCATGTGTCCACCTTTTGTGCCGGTGTAAGCCGGCCCGGCAAAAAAACGGTCCTTTTAATCTGAACGTAACAGAGCGACGGCCCCCTGTCAAGGATAAGCGGGCCTTCCGTCCGGAAGCAAAAAATGAGCTGAACCCTGCAGATGGCACGGATCCAGGCTATAATACCTCGTTGGAAATCCCATATCGGCACCGTTTAATAAAGGCAATGCCCTTTATGGGGGGTCAATCTTCCATTTAGGCTGACCGCAATAAGATATTTAAAAGCTCAACGAGACTTGTTATATTTGGGAAGGCTCGGAAACCCCGCTTGGAGGTGAAGGGAATGGGGAGCAGGGATTCTGGAATCGACTTTGTCGGGCAGGTATCCTGGGGCACGCATCTCTGCCAGTTCTACGGCACGGAAGACGACCACATGGAAGTGGTCGTCCCGTTCATAGCCGCGGGGCTCAGGTCTAACGAGCGCTGCATGGTAATAACCTCAGGGAGAGAGCAGCATGAAAATGCCCTGAAGGCGCTCGGAGGGGCCGTCCACGACCTCGATCGGCGCATATCAAGGGGCGATATCGAGTTCCTGTGCCATGACGAATGGTACTTGAGCGGGGGCTCCTTCCAGCCCGAAAAGGTGCTTCGGGGTTGGGCCGAGATGCACGACAGGGCATTAAAGGCCGGCTTTGAGGGGCTGAGAATCGTAGGCAACACGCTCTGGCTCGAAAAGAAGCTCTGGAAGAGCTTCATGGAATACGAAGAGGCGGTCAACGGCGCAATACGGAAGCTCAATATGCTCGCTCTCTGCACCTATCCGGTCAAAGGGTGCGGGGCCGCCGAGCTTTTGGAAGCGGCCGCGAGCCACAGGCCCGCGATAATAAAGTGCAACGGGCAATGGAAGTCGATAGAGGGCTTCGGGCATAAGGCCTCTGACAGCGCGCTCAAAGAGAGCGAGCGCCGCTACAGGCTTCTTACGGAGTTCACATCGGATATCGTCTTCAGGATGTCCATAAGGCCGGACGGCGGGCTGGACCTGGAGTGGATAACCGAGGCCTTCGAGAACGTCTCGGGGTACGGCAACTGGGAGATATCCTCCTCAGAGAGCCTTGAGAAGCTCATCCACCCGGAGGATGCGCGGGAGTACCGGGACATGCTCGCGTCGGTATTGTCCGGCAGGCAGTCTGATTCTGAGGTCAGGTACATTTCCAGGGACTCGGGGGTCCGCTGGCTCAAGCTCTATGCTCTGCCTGAATATTACGAGGGGACCAGGATAATAAGGGGGGTAATCGGGCGCGGCAAGGACATAACCCGCAGGAAAAGGGCAGAGGAGAAGCTAAGGGACTCCGAAAGGAAGCACAGGGGGCTTTTCGGGTCCATAAGCGAAGGGATAATCGAGACCTCGCTTGACGGCGCGATCCTCGATTGCAACCAGGCCTGCCTGGAGATGCTCGGCTACTCAAGAGACGAGTTGAAGATGCTCTCGATCTCCGGCATAGCCGGGCCGCCGAAAGGGCGAGCCTCGGAGGAAACCTTGCCCGTCGAGTGCGAGTGCGAGTACCTCCGGAAGGACGGCTCGATTATCCCGGTAAGCCAGAGGATTCTGCCCATAATGGACCCCTCAGGCGTCCTTGTCGGCGCATGGCGGGTGCTTAAGGACCTTTCTCTCACTAAGGAGGCCGGCAGGGAGCTCGATGCCAGGGTGGAGGAAAGTACCCGTGAGCTCAAGGAGCTGATCTCGAGGCACAGGGCGAGCGAGGAGCGCTTCAGGGCTCTTGTCGAGACGACTAGCGACTGGGTCTGGGAGATAGACTCAGAGGGCGTGTATACATACGCGAGCCCGAAAATACTCGAAATACTCGGCTACAGGCCGGAGGAGGTAGTCGGGAGAAACAGGTTCGATTTCATGGCAGCGGACGAGGCGCAAAGCATGAGGGCCGCGTTCAACGAGATTGCCGATATTAAAAAGCCCTTCTCGCTCATAGAGATCCGGAAGGTAAGGAAAGACGGAAGAACGGTCGTCATCGAAACGAGCGGCGCGCCCATACTGGACCCCAACGGCAGCCTCCTCGGGTACAGGGGCGTCGACAGGGACATAACGCCGAGGAAGGCCGAGGAAGAGGAACGGGGCAGGATACAGGACCAGCTCATACAGTCGCAGAAGATGGAGGCCATAGGCGCCCTTGCCGGAGGCATAGCCCACGATTTCAATAACCTCATGGTCGTCATAAAGCTCAATGCCGAGCTTGCCCTTAAACGGGAGCAGCAGAAAGGCGACATAAGGGCCTTCCTTGAGCAGATAGGCATAGCCTCGGAGAGGGCCGAGAACCTTACGAGGCAGCTCCTCATATTCAGCCGCAAGCAGCCCACCCAGATGAGGCCCCTTAATTTGAACGCCAAGGTCGACAACATGCTCAAGATACTTAAGCGCCTCATAGGGGAGAATATACGCATAAGGACCTTTTTCGATTCCCATATAAAGAAGATACGCGCCGACAAGGTGAATATCGAGCAGATCGTAATGAACCTGGTCATAAACGCGAGGGACGCGCTACCGAGGGGCGGGACCATAACCATAAGGACCGACAACGTCGAGGTCTCCGGGAGCGATTCGGCCAGGACAGCCTCGCTATCGGCCGGCGCATACGCACGGCTCACGGTGGAGGACGACGGGGTCGGGATAGAGGGCGGCGTCATAAGGCGCATCTTCGAGCCGTTCTTCACTACCAAGGGGCCGCGCGGCACCGGCCTCGGCCTCGCGGTCGTGCACGGCATAGTGAAAGAGCTCAAGGGCTGGATAGACGTCGAGAGCAAGCCCGGCGCGGGCGCTAGGTTCGAAGTCTACCTCCCGGCCATGGAATGGATGGAAGAGGCGGAGGCAAAGCGGCCCCCCAAGGGACCGCTTCTCGGCAGGGGCGAAAGGGTGCTCGTCGTCGAGGACGAGAAGCTCCTCCGGAAGAGCGTTGCGGTTGTGCTCGCCCGGAACGGATACAGGGTCTTCGAGGCCTCCTCGGCAAAGGAGGCTATTGAGCTGTTCGAGAAAGAGAAGGGCCTCTTCGACCTCGTCTTCAGCGACATGGTCCTGGAGGACAAGGACGGGGTGCGCCTCGTGGACGACCTCCGGGCAAGAAACTCCGCCTTCAAGGCGCTCATCACAAGCGGGTACCTGAACGTGGAGTCGCAGTGGCCGGTGATAAGGGACCGGGGGTTCAATTTCCTCCAGAAGCCTTACGAGGTCACTGACCTCCTGAGGTCAATACGGAACGCGATAGAGAACTGACCCGGCGGATGCCGGCCGTAAGCCGCCGGCCCCCTTTGAATCCGCGGCATATTGCCACCTCCCCAGGGAAACAGCCATATTTAGCTTGACATTGACCCAAATAGGACTAAAATCATCCTTAATGTCTTTTTTTAAGGAGTAGACTTGTGCTTCAACTCACCAGGAACGGCGAATACGCGGTCAGGGCCGTCCTTTACCTCGCATCCCAGCCGCCGGGCAAGCCCGCACTCATAACCGAGATTTCCGAATCGCAGGAGGTGCCGAAGAGCTATCTCTCGAAGATAATGCAGCACCTTGTGCGCGCGGGGCTCGTGAGGTCCCGCCGGGGCATTAACGGCGGCTTTACCCTCGCAAGGTCTGCTGAGACCATAACGCTCAAGGAGACCATCGAGGCTGTCGAGGGACCGATACACCTTAACATCTGTCTCATCAGGAAGGGCGAGTGCCACAGGGACGACTTCTGCCCGGTCCACCCGGTATGGCAGGAAGCGCAGAGGAGGCTTTCGGAGGTGCTGGACGGAAAGACCATGGCCGACCTCGTAAGGGACGGCGAGGCCATCAAAAACCAGCTGAAAAAATCCAGAAGAAAGCAGAAATGACGGAATAAGCCTTATGCCGCCCGCAAGGGCGTGGGGCAGGCATCAGCGGGTGTTTTTGTTATATGCTAAAATGAATCTGTACTGTCTTTGCGTATTTTCAGCGGAGGCCGAATGAAAAGGGGTTTTAAGTACGTTATCGTCGGGGGCGGTCTTGCGGGGGCCTCGGCAATAAAGGGAATAAGGGAGCGCGATAAGAAGGGCGGGGTCCTTCTCATCGGAGCGGAGAGCGAGAGGCCCTATGACAGGCCCCCGCTCACCAAAAAGCTCTGGTTCGGCAAGAAAAAGGTCGAGGACATATTCATCCACGAGCCCGGCTATTACGGCGATAACGGGGTGGAACTCCGCCTCGGGAAAAAGGCGGTGAAGCTCGACCCCGTTGAGAAGACCGTAACCGACGATACGGGGGCCGAATTCGGATATGAGAAGCTTTTGATCGCGACAGGCGGAATCCCGAGAAAGCTCGGCATCCCCGGAGGCGAGCTCGGCGAAGTCATCTATTACAGGGACCTCGGCGACTACACCCGGTTAAGGGAGAGGGCCGGGAAGGGCGCTTCAGCGGTCGTCGTCGGGGGCGGGTTCATCGGCTCCGAGATAGCCGCCTCTCTCAACATGAACGGGGTGGACGTAACAATGGTCTTCCCCTCCCCCTATATCTGCCACAAGGTCTTTCCGGAGGGGCTTGGAAGGGCTGTCCAGGCGGAATTCGGTAAAAGGGGGATAAAGGTATTCGCGAGCGAATCGCCTGCCTCGTTCGGAGGGTCAGGCGGTAAGATGGTAGTAAGGACGACCGGCGAGATGGTCTTCCAGGCCGATGCCGTTATAGTGGGCGCGGGGATAGTCCCCGCTACCGACCTTGCAAGGGGCGCGGGGCTTAAGGTCGAGGACGGCATAATCGTGAACGAATTCATGATGACCTCCGGGCCGGACATATACGCGGCAGGGGACGTGGCCAACTTCCCGTATAAGGAGCTCGGGAAAAGGATGAGGGTGGAGCACTGGGACAACGCCCTCTCGCAGGGGGAGCTCGCGGGCGCCAATATGGCAGGGGGAGCTGAGCCGTACCATCACATGCCGTATTTCTTCTCGGACCTCTTTGATCTCGGGTACGAGGCAGTGGGCGAGGTGAGCTCGTCTCTTGAGACCTTCGCCGACTGGCAGGAAGAGAACATGAAAGGGGTCGTATACTACTTAAGGGACGGCCGCGTGAGGGGAGTAATGCTCTGCAACATCTGGGAGAAGGTTGACGAGGCGAGGGAGCTCATAAAAAAAGGGAAGCATTTTACGCACTCGGACCTTAAGGGAAGGATAAAATAGAGGCGACCTCTAAAAATTGGTCTTTTCCCCGGACTCTGCGTCAGGCCGTGAATAAAATGCTCACATATTGTCATATATGCTCCGCTTTTTATTCCTGGCCTTCCTTGATTGCGGGAAAAATCTCTAATTTAAAGGTTGTCTCTCTTCGTCGGCGTCCTGCGGAAAACAGGGAGGATAAGCCATGAAGCTTTCAGAAGAGAACTGCCGTCCTATTGAGAAGGGGGAGAGCCCCCTTTCCGGGAGCGAGATTCAGGAGCTCACAAGGGAGGTGCCGGGTTGGGCGCAGCGGAACTCGGCGATAGAGAGGGAGTTCAAATTCAAGGACTTCAGCGAAGCAATGGAATTCGTTAACGGTGTCGCGGGGCTAGCGGCCTCAGAGGACCATCATCCTGACATCTCGATCATGTACAACAAGGTCGGCCTGCATCTCGAAACCCACAAGATAGGGGGGCTTTCGAGGAACGACTTCATACTCGCGGCCAAGATAGACGAGATGAAGGCGCATTGAGCCTCGATTGCGAGGCGGGGTGAATATAAGGTCGGATTTACCTGATAAAATCGGAGAAGAAGCCGGATGGCCTGGGAATTGAAGGGAAGGAACGCGCTTGTTACCGGCGGGGCGAAGCGCATAGGAAGGGAAATAGCGATCGCGCTTGCGAAAGAGGGCGCAAACGTATGCATCCACTACAGCAGCTCCGAGGCCGAGGCAAAAGGGGTTAAAGCCGCCCTTGAGTCCATTGGCGTAAAGTCCTGGCTCGTACAGGCCGATTTCGACAAGAAGGGGTATGAGGGCCTCATCGAAAGGGCCGTCAAAGAGACGGGCGGAGTCGACATCCTCGTAAACAACGCGTCCATCTTTCCGCAATCGACCCTTCAGGACATGACACTCGAAGGGCTCTCATCGAACATACGCGTAAACGCCTGGGCCCCGTTTGTCCTCATACGCGACCTTGCGAGGCTTTCGGAAAATGCAAAGGTGGTGAACCTCCTTGATTCGAGACTTTCGGGCTACGACTGGACCCACGCGGAGTACATTCTGAGCAAGCACCTCCTTTCCGTGATTACGAAGATGGCTGCCGTCGAGTACGCGCCCGGGCTCGTAATAAACGCGGTGTCCCCGGGCCTCATACTTCCGCCGCCCGGAAAAGGCATTGAATATATAGAAAGGCTTAAGAAGACCGTGCCGCTCAAAAAGCGCGGAAACCCCGAGGAGATAGCGGCGGCGGCAATCTACCTGCTTAAATCCGAGTTCCTGGCCGGAGAGGTCATATACGTTGACGGAGGGAGGCACCTTATTGAGTACGACAGGGGACCGCATCCTGATTGAAGGGCTTTCGGCCCGCTGCATTATCGGCATAAACCATGACGAGCGGAGGGAAAGGCAGGACGTCGTGATATATATAGACCTCCATGCCGACCTGAAGGCCCCTGGCATATCGGACGATATCGCGGACGCCGTCAACTACAGGGACATCAAGAAAAAGGTCTTAGGGTTCGTCGAGTCCTCGAGTTTCCATCTTATCGAGGCGCTGGCAGAGGGCATAGCAAGGCTCTGCCTTGAGCACCCGTCCGTTCAAAGGGTAAGGGTGAGGGTGGATAAGCCCTCGGCCTTGAGGTTCGCAAGGACCGTGGGCGTTGAGATAACAAGGGGGCGTTAGTGCCTTCGGCCTTCGTGGGTATCGGCTCGAACCTGGACCCTGAAGAGAACCTCAGGAAGGCCTTGCGGCTCCTTTCAGGAGAGGGGCTCTTCGCCCTCTCGACCATATACCGGACCGAGCCCCTTGAGAGGCCTGAGCAGCCCAAATTCCTTAATTGCGTAGCCGGGCTCAGGACGGCAAGACTTCCGATTGAGCTCAAGGCCGAGCTCAAGAATATCGAGGCCTCGCTCGGGCGGGTGCGCACAGATGACAGGTACGCCCCGAGGCCCATCGACCTGGACCTCATCTCCTATGAGGATATAAGGATTGAAGAAGGTGGCCTTGTCCTCCCGGACCCGGAGATAGAGGCCCGCCCCTTCATCGGAATTCCCCTATATGAGCTTGCCCCGCACGCAATGACCCCCTCAGGCAGGCCGCTTGAGGAAGTCGTAAGGAGCTTTCCCGGAATCTGCATGGAGCCGCTCGCCAGTCTTACTGAGAGGCTCAGGAATGAACTTTCACTTCTTTAGCCTGCGCGACATGCCATCCCTTCCTCAACCAGAATCATTTCGTGTTCCGTTGTAAACCCATAAGAGTACGATTTTTAACGATTTTCCAGAAAAAGAGGTTGACATTCTACTTACAGTAGAATATTATGGGGCCTGGACTTAATCCAAAACTCCATGGGAGGATTTTTATTACTATGCTATCCCGTATCGGAAGCCATTTGAAGATAAGCCTTTTCATAGTGCTGGGCATACTGATGCTCCATGCCTATTCGGAAGCCGAAGCCATGAGGGCGGGGATAAAGGAAGCGGAACCCGACAGGGTCTGCATGGTGAACGACGCCGTGATGGGCAGGCCCCAGATACCCGTCGACTTTGAGGGGAAGACTTATTACGGGTGCTGCGCAGGCTGCGTTGAAAGGCTCAAGTCGGACCGGACCGTAAGATATGCCGTAGACCCTGTCACCGGCAAGGAGGTAGACAAGGCCCGGGCAGTGATACTCGAAGGACCGGGGGGCGAGGCGATATATTTCGAGTCCGCTGATTCGGCTGTCCGGTACAGGATAAACGCGATGAAATAAAGGCAACCTCTAAAAATTGGTCTTTTCCCCGGACTCTGGGTAGTTACGGGAAAAGCGGGAAATATCTCTAATTTTTAGAGGCTGCCTAAAAGCCGGAAAGGGCGTTCCCGGACAAAGGACGGGAACGCCCCTCTATTAAAGGCACCCCGTTTACCTTGACAACGCAGGCTATTTCTGTTAAGATTTTTGCCGTAAAGGGGAGTAGCTTGCAATGAACGCCGCCAGCACGGCCACCCGGCCCGGCGCCATTGGTTAGCGGAGCTAACAGCGAGACCTTTACCGCGCTTGGGAGGGCTTTTGGCTTCCCGCGGTATAAGGTTTTTTTTATTTATTAGGTTACCTAACAACCAGAAAGGATACGGAGGCGAACTACAATGAACGGGCTTAAGACCGGAGTTCTCATGCTGACGCTAACGCTCATGCTGGTCGCGGTCGGGGCGGTCATAGGCGGGCAGAGCGGCATGACCATCGCGCTCGTCCTTGCCTTCGGCATGAACTTCTTCAGTTACTGGTTCAGCCACAAGATTATACTCAGGATGTACGGCGCAAAGCCGGTTTCGGAAGCGGAGGCGCCGGAGCTCTACTCGATAGTGGCAAGGCTTTCAAGTGCTGCCGGGCTCCCGATGCCCAGGGTCTACATAATGGAACAGCCCCAGCCGAACGCCTTCGCGACCGGAAGGAACCCGGCCCACGGCGTGGTAGCCGTGACCACGGGCCTTATGAAGATCCTCTCCCGCGAGGAGCTTGAGGGGGTCATCGCGCACGAGCTCGCGCACATAAAGCACAGGGACATACTCGTCGGCACTATAGCCGCCTCCTTTGCCGGGGCCATAAGCTATCTCGCTCAGATGGCCCAGTGGGCCATGATATTCGGCGGCAGGTCCAATGACAGGGACGGCGGAAGCCCCATCGCGGCGATCGTCATGATGATAGTGGGGCCCCTCGCGGCCATGCTCGTGCAGATGGCCATATCGAGGTCCAGGGAATACAAGGCGGACGAGGGCGGGGCAACGATAGCCGGCAACCCTCTGTACCTCGCTAACGCCCTCAGGAAGCTCCACATGGCCTCGCAGAGGATACCGATGGAGGCAAGCCCCGCTACCTCGCATATGTTCATCGTGAGCCCGCTCTCGGGCGGCGCTTTCTTCAAGCTCTTCAGCACGCACCCGCCGATAGAGGAGAGGGTAAAGAGGCTCGAATCCATGCTCCTCGGTTAAACTATCCGGAAGAAATCAAAAGCCCTCGCCGCGACCGGCGAGGGCTTTTTTCATTTCATGCGGTTCAATTTTGAATTCCGAATCCTTTTATTATTTTCTTTAAATCATTCAAGTTTCCTTCCATGCCTCCGATGAGAAGGGTAAACGGGCGTGACAGGTCCGAAAGATAAAGGAGGAAAAGCATGGAAACCAGGTGCATCCATCTCGCCGGGGCCGTATGCAAGGCCTCTTTGAGCAGCATGGTCCCGAGCCTCTTCGACTATGACGCGCTCTGCAACTCCCTTCTCCATTCGAGCTGCCCGGTGTTCCAGGCGCATAAGGAGAAGGGCGAACACACGGAGCTCTTCAAGAAAGCTGTTTAGTACCCAAGGTCGGTATCGATATCTCATCCCACGCCGTCCGGAGCATTCCGGAAGGAGCGGTCTTTTAATAAATTCCATGCCTACGGCGCGTTTAGCCTTGCTCGCCCCCGTTCATTCAAGTTAAAATATCCCATTATGCAAAAGACAGCGGAAAAGGTATGCCTCGTAAGCCTCGGCTGCCCCAAGAACCTCGTTGATTCCGAGGTGATGCTAGGCATCCTCAGGGAGGCAGGGGCTGAGCTTACGACAGATGAAGCGCTAGCGGACGTGATCGTCGTTAACACTTGCGGCTTTATCGGGGACGCGAAGGAGGAGTCGATCGACGCCATCCTGGCCCTTGCCGAGCGGAAGAAGAACGGAAGGTGCAGGAGGCTCATAGTCGCGGGGTGCCTCACCCAGCGCTATAAAGAAGAGCTCGCGGATAGCCTCCCTGAGGTAGACTGCTTCATCGGGACAGGCGAATACCACAGGATTGCAGAAGTGATACGGGAGGACTTCAGGGAGAGGGTGCTCGTAGGCCTTCCTACATACATACACGATTACACGACCCCGCGGATCGTCTCGACCCCGGGCCGCTACGCATACGTAAAGGTGGCGGAGGGGTGCTCGAACCACTGCAGCTACTGCAGCATCCCTTCCATAAGGGGCGGCTTCAGAAGCAGGAGCGTCGAGTCGGTCGTGAGGGAGGCGGCCTCCCTCGCGGAACAGGGCATAAGGGAGATAAATCTCATCGCGCAGGACACTACCTCCTTCGGGAAGGACAGGGGCGCGGGTCTCGAAGGGCTGCTTAAAAATCTCGTCCCCATTAAGGGGATAGAGTGGATACGGCTCCTTTATCTCTATCCCGGTAGGATATCCGACGGGCTCATATCCATAATGGAAGCCGAGAAAAAGGTATTAAGCTACATAGACCTTCCTCTCCAGCACATAAGCCCGCCGGTCTTGAAGGCAATGAACAGGCAGTACACGAGGGCCGAGGTGGAGGGGCTTATCGAGAAGCTCCGCTCAAGGCTCCCGGCCCTGACCTTGAGGACTTCCATCATAACAGGCTTCCCCGGTGAGACGGACAGGGACTTCGAGGAGCTCCTTGATTTCATCGAGGCCGTCCAATTCGACAGGCTCGGCGTTTTCATGTACTCGAGGGAGGAAGGCACCCCTGCATACAATTTCAAAAAGCAGGTCCCGACCAAAGTAAAGGCCGGGAGAATGGACGCGCTCATGAGCGCGCAGCGGGAGATTTCACTCCGGAAGAACAAGGAGCTTGTCGGCAAGACGATAAAGGTGCTCGTTGAGGAGGGCCCGGGCGAGATGTACTCGCTTAAGGGCAGGGCCTCTTCCCAGGCGCCGGACGTGGACGGAGCTGTATACATGAAGGCAACCTTTGCCGCGCCCGGAGATATAATATCCGCAGTTGTGACCGGAGCCGAAGACTACGACCTCTACGCCGAGGCCGCGGGCGCTATTTCCGTAGCTCCTTCTTAAGCCTCTTCTCAACAGACTCGACCTTCGCGGATATCCTCCCCTTCTTCCCTTTCCTGTAATCGACCTTTATGGAGACCGAGACTCGTCCGCAATCCTTCCTCATCCGCTCAAAGCACTTTTTCACGACCCCGAAGACCTCGTCCCAATCGCCCTCGATGACAGTTCCCATCGGGTTGAGCCTGTACGGGAGCCCGCTCCGGTCGATGATTTCAAGCGACCGTGCGACATATTTGCTTACGCTCTCGCCCCTGCCGATGGGAGTCATGCTGAATTCAAGAAGAACCGACATGGTATCTCCTCCTGACCGGTTTTAAGTCCTCGCCGGACTTTGCATGATTTTCCCAAACGCACTTGAAATATGCAAGTCTTACGGATATGCTTTTATTTATTGTTTTTAAACCAAAAGGAGGCCTTATGAAAAGGACCATTTCCTGTGCGGTTTTCACCCTGGCGCTGGCCGTTCCAGGAGCGGCCCTGGCGGCTGACGCGGGGTCGCTTTTCAAGTCCAGGTGCCAGCCCTGCCACGGCCCGGAGGCAAAGGGCACGGCCATAGCGCCGAACCTGGCCAGTAACCAGTTCGTACGGGACGCCTCCAAGGAGGAAATTGCCCAGACCATAACCCAGGGCCGCCAGGGCGCTGACAGGAAATACCCGCAGCAGTTCCCGACCGGAATGCCCCCGCAGAAGCTTTCACAGGACGAGGTGAACCAGCTGGCCGATTATCTTAAGGGACTGCAAGGCCAATAAGGGCAGCAATCTCTAAAAATTTCGAATTTTTAGAAGTTGCCTAAGAAAAATCCATCGACTGGAAGCGAAAAAGCCCGGCGGCAAAACCGCCGGGCTTTTTTTTCAAGCCGGACGGCGGCGTTCCACACTGCCGGATTCGGAGACCCATCTCCCGCTCCGCCTCCCTCGCAATGATCCCTCATTTTTTCTCCTGATCGCAAAACCTTAACGCGCCCGTAACCCAGGCTTTACCTGACTTCTCCATAATAAAAGAAAAAAGCGAAAAAAGGAGAAAGGATGGGAAAGGAAAGGATACTGATAATCGAGGACGAGCTGGATCTTCTGGACCTCGTGGACTTTAACCTCACACGAAAGGGCTACACGACTCGCGGCGCTCTCGACGGAAGCGAAGGGTTAATCCTCGCAAGGTCGTTCTCGCCGGAGCTGGTGATACTGGATCTCATGCTTCCCGGCATCGACGGGTGGGAGCTCTGCAGGCGCATCAAAAAGGAAAGGGCCGGGGTCCGTGTGCTCATCTTGACGGCCAAGGGCCTGCCCGGAGACATGGCAAAGGGCTTGGAGACGGGCGCAGACGATTACATGACCAAGCCATTCGGCCTCGAGGAGCTTTTCACCAGGGTGGAGCGCCTGCTTAAGGGAGGGCCAGGAAACGGAACTATAACACTCCCGTCACACTCCCTTGACAATGGCCGTCTATACTCTTTTTAAAAACGAGGAGAAAAAGAGATGGAATGTCCGTATCTGGAAAAGGGGAGGGTGGCCATGTGCGGCGCGTCAATAACCATGATGGTGCCCTCAATCGAAGAGGAGAAGGCCTGGTGCAGCACCGAAGACCACTACCGCTGCCCGATGCTCGTGAGCCATGTGCTCAGGTCGGGCAGAAGGAAAGAATGCGTAAAGAGGATAGCTTAACAAGTCCCGAGTGGACATACTAAAAGGAGGACGTACAAACAGATGAAGAGGAAACTCATCCTGGCACTCGCTTTCGCAACTCTCGGCGCCTGTATGGTATCAGGCTCCGCGGCCCCGGCCCACGCAGGTTTTGTGTTCGGCGACGAGACAAAGGGCGTGAAGTTATCACAGAACGAGTCCGACATGACCATTAGGCTCAGGCTCCAGCCCAGGCTCGACTTCGGCGACACCATAAAATCAAAGGACGGAAGCTCGTACGCGTCGCAGAGCGACCTGTACCTGAGAAGGGTGCGGCTTGAGCTCGGCGGAAGCCTCCTCGCGAAGACCCTGACCTACAATGTCACCCTCACCGCAGACAAGTGGGACAAGGCCGGAAACTCCAACGAGGTCGGCATACAGTACGCTTACCTCAAATGGAATGCCGATGACGCCCTCACCCTGACTGCCGGTAAGGAGAAGCTCCCGTTTTCAAGGGTATCGCTTGTTTCTTCGTCCAAGCAGCTCGTCATAGAAAGGCCGGTCTCCACAGAGGCCGCAAAGAAGGTATTCGGTAAGACCGACGCCTACTACCAGCCGAAGCTCGCGGCATCGGGAAAGCTAGTCGAGGGCATCTTCGCCTATGAGGTGGCCGTGGCCGACGGATGGCAGAATGGGGAGGCGGTACAGACCGGCAGGACGGTATTCAAGGCGGCCCCGCTCTACGCGGCAAGGGTCGAGCTCTCCCCACCAGGATGGGTCGAGAAGTCCAAGAGCGATGCCCACCTCGGCAAGGGGCAGCACCTTACCCTCGGCGCGAACATCGTCAACCAGGACGGCATAGAATACAAGGAAAACGGGTTCGAGGAGGACAGAACCCTCCTGGGCTTCGATATCTCAGGGCACCTGAACGGGCTTACCGCCCAGTTCGAGTATAACGCCTGGGAGGTCGACTCGTCCGACCCGGCGGTCGGCGCCACCAAGCCCAGGGGCTGGTACGCGCAGGCAGGCTACTTCATAGACGGCCCGAACATCGAGCCCGTGGCCAGGTACGAGGTCTACGACCAGGACTCGAACGCCGCGGACAAGGAGGAGAAGATAACGACCTTAGGCGTCAACTGGTACGGGAAGGGGCACAGCCTCAAGGTGGGGGCGAACTGGGTGCGCCACGAGTTCGACAAGAACGCGAGCGGCAAGCTTACGAACGCCGATTCCAAGGACCTCTTCCAGGTGCAGGCGCAGATGTACTTCTAAAAAATTAAAGCGTTTACAGGGCCGCAGACACCCTGTAAATACCCGCGTAAGCAGCGGGCTCTTCATCCGGCAGGGCGGGAGCGTCCACCCTCCCGCCCTTCTTGTCTAACGGCTTATTTACGCCAATTTGGCGCAAATAAGTAAAAAGAACTGTTAATAAAATATACAAAGACAAAAAAGAGAACGGAGAAAGTCATGAAAAGAATGAAGATGGCGGTTTTTTTGATGTCGGCGATATTGATATCCACAGCCACGGCAGGCAACGCGGCCTCGACGATCAAGGTAGACGGATCGTCGACGGTCTACCCGATAACCGAGGCGGTCGCCGAGGAGTTCCAGAAAGTAGAAAAGGGCGCGGTAAGGGTGACCGTCGGGATATCGGGCACAGGCGGGGGCTTCAAGAAGTTCTGCGCCGGCGAGACCGACATAAGCGACGCGTCGAGGCCCATAAAGCCCTCCGAGGTCGAGCTCTGCAAGAAGAACGGCATAGAGTACATAGAGCTTCCCGTTGCCTACGACGGTCTGGCCGTTATGGTCAATCCGAAGAACGATTGGGTCGACTACATGACACCGGCCGAGCTTAAGAAGATATGGGAGCCTGCGGCCCAGGGAAAGGTCACGAGATGGAGCCAGGTGCGCCCGAACTGGCCTGACAAGGAGATCCGCCTTTACGGCCCGGGCGTCGATTCGGGCACATTCGACTACTTTACCGAGGCGATAGTCGGAAAGTCGCAGTCGAGCCGCGGGGACTTCACCGCGAGCGAGGACGATAACGTACTGGTGCAGGGCATAGCGACCGACCCGCTCGCGCTCGGCTTTTTCGGGGTGGCCTACTACGAGCACAACGCAGACAAACTCAAGCTCGTGGCCATAGACGACGAGAACGACTCTAACGGCAAGGGCCCAATCCTCCCCACCTACGAGAATGTTCTTGAGAGCACATACCAGCCCCTGGCGAGGCCGATCTTCATCTACGTGAGCAAGGAATCGGCGAAGAAGCCAGAGGTCAAGCGTTTCGTGACCTTCTACATGAAAAAAGGCGCCGAGCTTTCGAAGGAAGTGGGCTATATCGCGCTGCCGGCAAAGGCGTATGAGCTCGCGCTTAAAAGGTTCGAGAAGCCGATGCTCGGTTCGGTATTCGGCGGCAAAGGCGCACAGGTCGGTGTGAAGATAGAAGACATCCTGAAAAAATAAGGAAGACGGAGTTGCATTGAATTGAAGCTGAACCGCATAAAAGAGGTGCTGATAGAGAGGGCGCTGTTCCTTAGCGCCCTCTTCTCCGTCCTCATAACCGCAGGCATAGTCCTGGTCCTAATATTCGAGACCTACAATTTTTTCAGGGAAGTCTCGATACTGGAGTTCTTTACCGGCACCCAATGGACGCCGCTTTTCGCCGAGAAGCACTTCGGCATACTGCCACTTTTTGCGGGCACACTCCTGACCACGGCCATAGCTATACTTGTGGCGCTGCCTTTCGGGCTTGTGAGCGCGGTATACCTGAGCGAATACGCCCCCGAGAGGCTGAGGTCCGCGGTCAAGCCGGCCCTTGAGGTGCTCGCGGCGGTGCCAACCGTGGTCTACGGCTATTTTGCGCTCCTTTTCGTGACTCCGCTCCTGCAGAAGGTGATCCCGGGCCTTGCGGGGTTTAACGCTCTTAGCCCCGGCATAGTGATGGGCATCATGATCATACCGATCATATCGTCCCTGAGCGAGGATGCCCTGCGCGCCGTGCCTATGGGGCTCCGCGAAGGCGCGTTTGCCATGGGTTCGACCAGGTTCCAGGTGGCCTACAGGGTCGTGGTGCCGGGCGCTTTTTCCGGCATCGCCGCGTCATTCATACTCGGCATCTCGAGGGCCGTCGGAGAGACCATGATCGTGGCCATAGCCGCTGGCCAGCAGCCGAGGCTCACGCTCAATCCGCTGGTGCCGATGGAGACCGTGACGGCGTATATCGTCCAGGTCAGTCTCGGGGATACGCCTACCGGCACTATAGAGTACAGCACCATTTTCGCCGCTGGCATGACCCTCTTCGTGGCCACGTTCATCCTGAACGTCGCAAGCAACTGGCTGAAGAACAAATTCAGGGAGAAATACGAATAGAAGGGACCGACAGGCAATGAAAAGCTCCGCCGCTAATAAATTCATC
Source organism: Deltaproteobacteria bacterium (assembly GCA_019912665.1). Taxonomy (NCBI): domain Bacteria; kingdom Pseudomonadati; phylum Myxococcota; class Myxococcia; species Deltaproteobacteria bacterium. Next base: position 399,830 of record JAIOIE010000021.1, on the reverse strand, counting down.
GACAGGGCCTACGGCGTGCTCGGTCTCGCCGCCACCCTGTTCGGGCTGCTTGTGCTGGCGATACTCATCGCGGATGTGGTCATCGACGGGTTCGGGAGGCTCTCCTGGCAATTCTTGACCTCATACCCGTCGAGGAGGCCGGCCGAGGCCGGGATTCTCTCGGCATGGGTGGGCTCGGTCTGGATACTCGCGACCACGCTCGTCATCGCTTTCCCCCTCGGGGTCATGGCCGGCATCTATCTCGAGGAATACGCGGGAAAGAGCAGGCTCTCGGATTTTATCGAAATAAACATAGCCAATCTCGCGGGGGTCCCTTCGATAATCTATGGTCTCCTCGGCCTCGGCCTTTTTGTCAGGGCACTCGCGCTGGACAGGAGCGTCCTTTCAGGCGCGCTCACCCTCGCGGCCCTCGTCCTGCCGATAATCATAATCGCCACTAGGGAGGCCCTGAAGGCGATACCGTTTTCGATAAGGGAGGCCGCTTACGCCCTCGGGGCGACCCGCTGGCAGACGGTGCGCTTGCAGGTTCTGCCGGCGGCCATGCCCGGCATACTCACCGGGACCATACTCGCGCTTTCGAGGGCGGTGGGCGAGACAGCGCCGCTCATAACCATAGGGGCCCTGACCTATGTGGCCTTTCTGCCATCAAGCCCGGTATCGACGGAGTTCCCGTTCTTGAGCGCCAGGGGGCTTTTCGACCCGTTCACGGTGCTGCCCATACAGATATTCAACTGGGTCTCCAGGCCACAGAAGGGGTTCTTCGAGAACGCCTCCGCCGGCATAATCATACTCCTCGTGCTGACATTCGTGATGAACGGGATAGCCGTCTGGCTCAGGCACAGGTATCAGAAAAAAATTAGATGGTGAGACCATGACAGAGCCAGTTTTCAAAGTCCGCGGGCTGTGGGCGTATTACGACGGGAAAGAGGCGCTCAAGGACATAAACCTCGACATACCCGGAAAGGCCGTGACCGCCATCATAGGCCCTTCAGGTTGCGGCAAGTCAACTTTCATAAGGTGTTTCAACAGGATGAACGACCTTGTGCCCAAGTTCTCCGTCAGGGGCGAGATAATGTACGGGGGCACTAACGTATACGACAGGTCGGTGGACGTAACCGGGATAAGGAGGCAGATAGGGATGGTCTTCCAGAAGCCGAACCCGTTCCCCAAGTCGGTTTATGAAAATGTCGCCTACGGCCTGAGGATCCAAGGCGTAAACAAAAAGAGCGAGCTGGACCGCGTCGTGGAGTCAAGCCTTACGAAGGCCGCGCTCTGGGGCGAGGTCAAGGACCGGCTGGGCTCCAACGCCCTGGCTCTTTCCGGAGGCCAACAGCAGCGGCTCTGCATCGCGAGAGCCATCGCCACGGAGCCGCGCGTGATCCTCTTCGACGAGCCGTGCTCCGCCCTCGACCCAATCGCCACGGCGAAGGTCGAGGACCTCATAGCCGAGCTTAAGAAGGACTATACCGTCATCATAGTCACGCACAACATGCAGCAGGCCGCGAGGATATCCGACTACACGGGTTTTTTCATGCTTGGTGAGCTAGTCGAGTTCGACCTTACCCAGAAGATATTCACAAACCCGGCGAACAAGGTTACAGAGGACTACATAACCGGAAGGTTCGGTTGATAAAAATTAAATTTCGGAGAAGGGGTTGCGTATGACGCGGGAAGCCTTTCACAGGGCGCTGAACGAGGTGCAGAGGGAGCTCCAAGAGATGTCGGAGATGGCCGGCGCCGCATTAAAGGCGGCGATGGAGGGCCTGAAGGACAGGGACCTGGAAAAGTCCAGACAAGTGATCAGGGATGACGTCCTGGTTAACAGGAAGCGTTTCGACATAGAGGAGAAGTGTGTCAGGCTCATTGCCACGCAGCAGCCGACTGCAATAGACCTGCGCCTGCTCTTTTCCATGCTGAACATCATAACCGATCTCGAGAGGATAGGAGACCACGCCGAAGGCATAGCCAAGATAAGCGTCTCCATCGGGGAGTCCCCCCTTGCGAAGCCCCTGACGGACATGCCCAGAATGGCCGAAAAGGCGCGGACCATGCTATGTAGGTGCATGGAAGCGTTCAGGGATAGGGACATAGAAGCCGCGAGAGACATCTGCGGCGAGGACGACGAAGTGGACGCGCTTTATGACGACATATACAACGAGCTTATACTACTCATGGTCCAGAACCCGGCTCTCATAAAGGACGCTACCTTCCTCATATGGGCCTCTCACAACATCGAAAGGATAGCAGATAGAGTGACGAACATCGCCGAAAGGGTGGTCTACATTGCGACCGGCAGGATGGAAGAGATGAACACGTCTAAGTATTGAGTTGGTCCGGCGTATTTGCTTGCCGATGTGGGTGTGCCACCTGTCTGTATATGGTCGCTGGGTGAACCGGACAGCCTGCGAAGAGAGAGCCGTATGGAAGTGGTAAAACCCCGAAAAATAGCCGCACGAAAAAATGCCGCCTCATGACGGGACGGCTTTTTTATGAGATCTCAACGTCCCCGTAACATTGCCTTAACAATGACAGAATAGAATTCTACACATGAGACAGACCGTGCTTGCGATAGACGACGAAACCGATATCCTGAAGCTCCTGAGGTATAACCTTTCCAACTCGGGATACGGCTTCCTGGAGGCGGAGGACGGGCCCGAAGCCCTGGAGCTTGCGAAAAAATCCCTGCCTGACCTGATACTGCTTGATGTGATGCTACCGAACATGGACGGGAACGAGGTCCTTAAGCGGCTGAAGGCCGACCAGGACACAAAAGGCATTCCGGTCATCATGCTCACGGCAAAGGGAGAGGAGATAGACAGGGTGCTGGGTCTTGAGCTGGGCGCGGACGATTACATCGTTAAGCCTTTTAGCCCGAGGGAGCTTCTCCTGAGAATAAAGGCGGTGATGGGAAAGGGGCGGGGCGGCGCGCCGAAGGTGCTGGGCGCCGGGCCGCTCTCAATAGACACCGAAAGGTTCGCCGCGTTCGCGGACGGAAGAAGACTCGACCTGACCACAGCCGAGTTCAGGCTCCTGCTGGCCCTCGTTGATTCCAGGGGCAGGGTGCTAGGCAGGGAAACGCTCCTCAGGCGCATGGGAGGAGATGATATGACCGCCGGCTCACGGACCATAGACACGCACATAAGGAAGCTCAGGATTAAGCTCGGGGCGTATGCCGGGCTTATCGAGACCGTAAGAGGATCTGGTTACAGGTTCATCGGAGGCGAGTAGGTCATTAAAAAGTCGGCTTGGTATGAATGCCGTGCATGTCAGGAGTTGCTCCTTAGCCGAAGCTCTGAAGCTTCCGTCCCGAAGACCCGTTTTCTGAAATACACTGACACATTCACAAGGGCCATCATTACCGGCACTTCCACGAGCGGGCCGATTACAGCTGCGAACGCCGCCTGCGAATGTATGCCGAAGGTGGCGATCGCAACGGCTATGGCCAGCTCGAAATTATTCGAGGCGGCGGTAAACGCGACTGTTGCGGTCTTGGCGTAATCCGCTTTGACCAGCCTTCCCATCCAGAAGCTTACGAGGAACATGACCAGGAAATAGACGAGGAGCGGCAGGGCTATGAGCGCGGCGTCTAGCGGGATCCTCATCACCTCCCCGCCCTTCAGGCTGAACATGACGACAATGGTAAGGAGGAGGGCCGCAAGGGTAATGGGGCTTATCTTAGGGATGAACGAGCCCTCGTACCAGTCCCTCCCTTTGAGCCGTACGAGGACGAGCCTGGTAGCCATCCCCGAGAAGAACGGTATGCCTAGGTATATAAGGACGCTCTTCGCTATCTCCGGTATGCCTATGCTGACGACCGCGCCTTCCGCGCCCAAAAGCGGAGGAAGGAGCGTTATGAAGAACCAGGCGTAGATGCTGTAGAAGAATATCTGGAATAGGCTGTTCACGGCCACTATGCCCGCCGCGTATTCCGAATCCCCTCCGGCGAGGTTGTTCCAGACTATGACCATTGCGATGCAGCGCGCAAGCCCCACGAGTATGAGGCCAGCCATGTAGCCCGGGTGGTTTCCGAGGAAGAATATCGCCAGGCCGAACATGAGCGCCGGGCCGATAAGCCAGTTCTGTATAAGCGATACGGCGAGGATTTTCCCGTCCCTGAAGACTTTTCCGAGCTCCTCGTAGCGGACCTTCGCAAGCGGCGGGTACATCATGAGTATGAGTCCTACAGCTATTGGTATATTGGTCGTGCCGCTACCGAGCGAATCTATTGCCGCTGAAAGCGGAGGAAAAGCCCAGCCCGCGAGGACGCCCCCGGCCATGGCCAGAAACACCCAGAGGGTAAGGAACCTGTCTATGAAAGAAAGCCTTGCTGTCATTACGAATCCTTTTGCAGTATGTCCGGAAGTTTCTTTACGAAGTCTCGTATCTCGTCCCTGACCCTCCGGTAATGCGAAAGGGCCTCCTCGCGGCTCCGTGCGCTCCTGGCGAGCCTTGGCGGGTCGTCGAACCCTGCATGGATCACACGCGGGGCTCCGGGGAAAAGGGGGCAGTTCTCGTCAGCATCCGAGCAAACAGTTATCACGAGGTCGAAACGCCTGGACTTCAAGGAATCAATACCCTTCGAGGCCTGGCCGCTTATGTCCACGCCGGCCTCCAGCATGGCCTCGATTGCGAGCGGGTCAAGCCCCTTGGGCTTCGTGCCAGCGGATTCGGCCTCGACCCTCTCGGCCCAGAAGTGGCGCGCCCATCCCTCGGCCATCTGGCTCCTGCACGAGTTCCCCGTGCATAGGAATAGGATCTTTATTTTTTCGCCTGAGTCCTGCAAAGCTCCTCCCTAGAGACCCCTGTAATCTTTTCAAGGCTCTTCAAGTCCCTCGTGACGGAGCTGTTCCCGGCGAGCGATTCCCTGACCCATCTGAGGGCCTTCCGTACTGAAGGAGAGGCGTCCCGGCCCGCGAGCCTGAAATATACCCACCTGCCGTCTTTCCGGGAGCTTATGAGTCCGGCCTGCTGAAGCAGGCTAAGATGCTTGGAAACCGTGGACGGAGCAAGCCCGAGGAGGCCGACTATCTGGCATACGCAGAGCTCACCCCCGCAAAGGGCCATAACGGCCCGGAGCCGCGCCCTGTCGGAGAGGGCCTTTGCTATATGGAGCGTTTCGTTCATCCTTATAATACTATAATTCGCCAAATGACGAATTGTCAAGGGCTAATGCATAAGCATGTTTGAGGGTCTTACGCTCAAAAGCGCGGAGCCGCGCTAAAGGCCTCTTGCAATAAGTCCCTGAAGAAAACTGGATACGAAAGAAATATGCGGGGCTGAGGCAGGCGGATGCTTCCTGGAAAGGGCAGTGATTATTTCCCCGAGCCGGAGATGGTCTCTCTCCCGGATTTTATCCAGGCGTTTATGCCGCCCTCGAGGTCGCGGACTCCTTTGAAGCCCTTCCAGCCTAAAACGCCGCGGGCCGTCTGGCTCCTCTTGCCGGAGCGGCAATAGAGGATTATATGGCCGTCTTCCGGGAGGCTTTCTACGTTATCGAGGGTATCAAGCGGCATGAGGACGCTACCCGGGATATGGGCCTCTTCGTGCTCCTTGGGGGTGCGGACGTCTATGAGGATCACGCGCTCGCCTCGCTCCATCATGGCATTCAATTCCTCGGCGGTCACCCTGGCCGGGTCAGCCGCAATGGATACCGATGCGAAGCAGGCGATAATGAACGCGAGTGGGATGGCCGTGAAAAGCAGGTTACGCATGGCCGCATTATATATCAGTTCAGGCCCTGGGGCAAAATATTTTTTGGAAAGGCGTTGCCTGTAGCATGACGATCCTCGAAATCAGCATCCATCCAGACAAGCGGGGCCTGCGCCATTTATCTAATGAAATTCCATTTTCCGTCTTGCCCGCCTTCCTTGACAATCAGGCCTTGTGTGTTAGGTTTTATTGAGAGCGCGTATACAAGCGTATCGCGCCCTGCCGGAAGCGCGCCACATTCCGCCAACCCGGCGTTTTCCTGGAGAAATACAGCCCGGGGGTATTTGCTTGAGCGCTGCTGCCCAATACGCTCCGCTTTGGCCGCTTGCCGTTTATTTTATCGCGGTAGTCCTCCTTGTCGGGGCCATGCTCGCCCTCTCCCATGTGCTGGGCGAGCGGAGGAGAGAAAGGCTCACCTCCGTCCCCTATGAGTCCGGCGTGATAGCCACCGGCTCAGCCCGCCTCCATTTCGACGTGAAATTCTACATGGTCGCCATGTTCTTCGTCATTTTCGACATGGAGGCCGTCTTCGTATTCGCCTGGGCCGTTTCCGCCCGAGAAGCAGGCTGGGCCGGATATATCGAGATGCTCATCTTCATATCAATACTTCTTGCCGCGCTCTTTTATTTATGGAAGCTTGGAGCCCTCGAATGGGGCACCTCCATGAAGATAAGGAGAAAAACAGAGCCTCTCTGAATATCAAGCGGGGGCGGATTATGCGACTGAATATCGGTGAGGCGGGCAGGCCGGCGGACGGGGAAGCGCCGCGCCGGAACTTTTTGCTTACGAAGCTCGAGGACATGGTGGCATGGGGGAGAAAGAACTCCCTCTGGCCGCTTAACTTCGGGCTTTCGTGCTGCTATATCGAGATGGCCGCAAGCATTACGAGCAGGCACGATTTAGCGCGCTTCGGTTCCGAGGTCCTCCGGTCGAGCCCCAGGGAGGCGGACCTTATGATAGTGGCCGGCACCGTATTTGTGAAGGTAGCGCCCATGGTAAAGAGGGTCTACGAGCAGATGATGGCCCCCAAATGGGTAATCTCAATGGGCTCGTGCGCAAACTCCGGCGGCATGTACGATATCTATAGCGTTGTCCAGGGCGTTGATTCGATATTGCCGGTCGACGTCTATGTGCCGGGATGCCCGCCGAGGCCCGAGGCGCTCACGGAGGGGCTCATCCTCCTTCAGAAGAGAATAGCCGCGGAGAGGAGACCTGCTACCTGGATAACGGGCGCGGGCGAGGCGAGGGAAAAAAAGGAGCTTCCAGTCATGCGGGAGCAAAAAGGCTGGAGAAAAGAGGCTACTACGCTAAGGGAGCCTGACGAGGCCTGATGCCGTCATGGGCTGCCGAAAAAGCCCGCCTGAAGGCGTCGTCTTCAAAAATTGACACTCCGCGTACAAAGAAAGTACGCCTCATTCCTCATTTTTCGACTCCTTGTGTCTTGAGCTTTTGAGCAGCCTGAGCGTGTTTTTTATTTCCAGCAAGCTGTTAATCTGTCGTATCCCTGATACTTGAGATGGGGCGCTATGTCCATTGCAGCGACATCGAACATATTGGAGGACTTGGCATCCAAGTTCGGCGGGGGCTCGGTAAGACCGCAGCCCACCGCCGACAGCGTGCCGACCTTCTGGACCCCGAAGGAGAAGGTGCTGGAGGTTCTCAAGTATCTAAAGACCGGCATCGAGGGCCCGTACAGGATGCTTTACGACCTCACGGCCATTGATGAGCGCACTCGCCGGAAGCGCCAGGGGCAGCCCGAGAGCGACTTTACAATCGTCTATCACCTCCTCTCTTTCGACCGTAACGAGGACCTGAGGATAAAGGTCGCTCTCAAAGGGGAGAGCCCATCAATACCGTCGGCGACCGGGGTGTGGAGCTCGGCCAACTGGTACGAAAGGGAGCTATGGGACATGTTCGGGGTCCGGGCAGAGGGGCACCCGAACCTTAGGCGCATACTCATGCCGCCGTCCTGGGAAGGGCATCCGCTCCGCAAAGACCACCCGGCGCGGAGGACCGACATGGAGAGGTACACCCTCCCGCTTGAAAAGGAGGTCAAGGAGGAGGCGGCGCTCAGGTTCGTCCCCAAGGAATGGGGGATATACAGGACGGAGGAGAACGGGAGCGAGTTCATGTTCCTCAACATGGGCCCGCACCACCCGGGCACCCACGGAATATTCCGCATCATACTCGAGCTCGACGGCGAGGAGATTGTGAACGCCTTCCCGGATATCGGCTACCACCACCGCGGGGCCGAGAAGATGGGGGAGAGGCAGACCTGGCATACCTACATACCGTATACCGACAGGATAGACTACCTGGCCGGGCCGCTTAATAACTTCCCGTACGTGCTCGCCGTCGAGCGGCTCGCGGGCATAGAGGTGCCGGAGAGGGCGAAGGTCGCCCGCGTGATGTTCGCGGAGCTCTTCCGCATAGCGAGCCATCTTGTCTGGTACGGGACATTCGCGCAGGACCTCGGGCAGCTCGCCCCGGTTTTTTTGACCTTCAATGACAGGGAGCGAGCCTACTCCATAATAGAGGCGGTCTCCGGCTTCCGCATGCATCCGGCCTGGTTCAGGATAGGCGGCGTACAATCCGACCTGCCCAAGGGATGGGAGAGGCTCGTGAGGGATTTCATAGAATACCTGCCGCCGAGACTCATGGAATACGAAAAGCTCGTAATGAAAAACGCGATAGTGAGGGCGCGCACAAGGGGCATAGGCATGCTCACCCTCGACCAGGCCATTGACTGGGGCGTGACGGGCCCGAACCTCCGTGCCTGCGGCATCGAGTGGGACTTCCGTAAGAAGCGCCCCTATTCAGGCTATGACCAGTTCGAGTTCGACATCCCTACCGCCGAGGAGGGCGACAGCTACGCAAGGGCTTTGGTAAGGGTCGAGGAGATGCGCCAGAGCCTCAGGATACTGAAGCAGTGCCTCGAGAACATGCCCGCGGGGGCCATTAAGAGCGACCACCCGCTCGCGACCCCGCCCAGGAAAGAACAGACCATGCGGGACATCGAAACACTCATAGGCCATTTCCTCTCCGTAAGCTGGGGCCCGGTCGTCCCGGCAGGAGAGGCCGCGGTCGGCACCGAAGCCGCGAAGGGGAACAACACCTATTACCTCGTAAGCGACGGGGACACCTCTTCCTACAGGACCCGCATACGCACCCCTTCATTCCCGCACATTCAGGCGCTCCCGCTCATGTGCAAGGGCTTCGAGATAGCCGACCTTATCGCCATACTGGGGAGCATCGATTTCGTGATGGGCGACGTGGACCGCTAAGGAGGCGCGAGTGCTTTCCGACGAGGAGAGGCGCGAGATAGAGGAGGAAATAAGGCACTACGGGCAGAAGCGGGCGGCATGCGTAGAGGCGCTCATGTGCGTACAGCGCCGGAGGGGCTGGGTGGACGACGAAACGCTTGGCGAGGTCGCGAATATTCTCGGCATGAGAGTTGATGAGCTCGACGGGATCGCGACCTTTTATAACCTGATATTCAGGAGGCCCGTGGGAAAGAACGTCATACTCATATGCAACACCATTAGCTGCATGGTCATGGGCTATGAAAGGATACTCGCCCATCTGGAAAAAAGGCTTGGCATAAGGCTCGGCCATACGACTGCGGACGGGCTTTTTACGCTCCTCCCTGTGCCGTGCCTTGGCGCGTGCGACCGCTCGCCGGTCATGATGGTGGGGGAAAGGCTCTTTCCGGGACTTACGCCGGAGAGTGTCGATGAGATACTGAGAGAGCACGGATGGCGGGGATAGCCGAAAAGCCGCTCACCTGGAACCTGAAGCCGGATTGCGAGGCCCTGGATATAAGCGAGTACGAGGGGCACGGCGGCTATGAAGGGCTCCGTAAGGCCCTCAGGATGGCGCCAACGGAAATGCAGAAAGAGGTAAAAGAGGCGAACCTACGGGGCAGGGGCGGCGCTGGTTTCAATACGGGCCTCAAGTGGAGTTTCGTGCCGATGGGCAAGGAAGCCCCGAGGCCAAAGTACCTCATAGCCAATGCCGACGAGATGGAGCCCGGCACATTTAAAGACAGGCTCCTCCTTGAGCGGAACCCGCACCTCATCATAGAGGGCATGACAATAGCCTCCTTTGCCATCGAGGCGGAAACGGCCTTCGTATTTCTCCGCTGGGAATACACCCTTGCCGCGAAGCGCGTGAGAAAGGCCATAGCCGAGGCGTACGAAAGGGGATATCTGGGAAGAAACATACTCGGCTCGGGCTTCAATCTCGATATGCGGGTACACGTGAGCGCCGGGCGATACATATGCGGCGAGGAGACGGCCCTTTTGAACGCGCTCGAGGGGAGGCGCGCCATTCCCCGGTCAAAGCCGCCCTTCCCGCAGACGAGCGGACTATGGGGGAGGCCCACGGTCGTCAATAACGTAGAGACGCTCTCGAACGTGCCGCACATAATCCTGAGAGGGGCCGCATGGTACAAGAATTTAAGCCGCTCAGAGGACGGCGGCACCAAGCTCTATGGCGTAAGCGGAAGAGTAAATAGGCCGGGGCTTTGGGAACTCCCCATGGGCACGACAGCGCGCGAGATACTGGAAGAGCACGCGGGCGGCATGGCGGACGGGTTCAGATTTCGTTGCCTCATACCCGGCGGGGCCTCGACTGAGTTCATCTGTGAAGAGAGCCTGGATGTAAAGATGGATTTCGATTCGGTCCAGAAGGCAGGTAGCAGGCTCGGCACAGGGACCATGATAGTCCTCGACCATAGCGTCTGCCCGGTTGCCGCGCTCCATAACCTCCAAAGTTTTTTTGCGCAGGAATCATGCGGCTGGTGCACGCCTTGCCGGGAAGGGCTTCCGTGGGTCGTGAGGCTCCTCGGGTCGATTGAGGACGGAAAAGGTGAGCCCGGCGATATCGAGACGCTACGAGAGCATACGGGCTCGCTCTGGATGGGAAGGACTTACTGCGCGCTTGCGCCCGGGGCCATGGAACCCCTGAAGAGCGGGCTTAGCATCTTCAGGGAGGATTTCGAAAGGCACCTTAGGGAAAAAGGCTGCCCGTGGAAAAAGGACCGGAGCCGCAAATATGCCTAAGGTATCCATAGACGGCAGGGAGTTCGAGGTAAACGGGGGGCAGAACCTCCTTGAGGCCTGTCTCGGGCTCGGGTTCGACCTCCCGTACTTCTGCTGGCACCCGGCAATGCGCTCGGTCGGCGCGTGCAGGCAATGCGCGGTAAAGGAGTTTAAGGACGAGAACGATACCAAGGGCAGGATAGTCATGGCCTGCATGACCCCTGTAACTGAGGGCGCGCGCATATCCATAGACGACCCCGAGGCCAAAGCCTTCAGGGCAGGCGTCATAGAATGGCTCATGTCCAACCACCCGCACGATTGCCCTGTCTGCGACGAGGGGAGCGAGTGCCACCTCCAGGACATGACCGTCATGACAGGGCACGTATATAGAAGACACAGGTTCAGGAAGAGGACCTACAGGAACCAGGACCTGGGCCCGTTCGTGAACCACGAGATGAACCGCTGCATACAGTGCTACAGGTGCGTGCGCTTCTACCGCGATTACGCGGGCGGGCGCGACCTTTCAGCCTTTGCTTCTCGCGACAGGGTCTATTTCGGGCGTAGTGATAACGGGATTCTCGAAAGCGAATTCAGCGGCAACCTCGTCGAGGTCTGCCCAACCGGGGTCTTCACGGACAAGACCTTTAAAAAGCATTATACTCGGAAATGGGACCTCCAGACCGCGCCTTCGGTCTGCGTCCATTGCGGCCTCGGGTGCAATACCATCCCGGGCGAGAGATACGGCGTGCTGCGCCGCATAAGGAACAGGTATAACGGCTCGGTGAACGGGTACTTCCTCTGCGACCGGGGCCGATTCGGCTACGAGTTCGTAAACGGAGATAAAAGAATACGGCGGCCTGTTTTAAGGGAAAGGCCCGGAGGAGAGGAGCATATCGAGGCCGGGGAGGCCATAAGGCGCGCATCCCTCATGCTCGGGAACGGTAAAAAGGTTATGGGCATAGGCTCGCCCAGGGCCTCGCTCGAATCGAACTTCGCGCTTAGGGAGCTCGCGGGGCCGGAAAACTTTTTTTCAGGGCTCCCGGATAACGAACACAAGCATTTAAGGCTCGCGCTGGATAACCTGAGGGGCGGGCCTGCCAGGTCCCCATCCCTCTCGGAGGTCGGAAGCGCGGACGCGGTACTGGTCCTGGGCGAGGACGTCACGAATACCGCGCCGGTCGAGGCGCTGATGCTCAGGCAGGCCGCCCGGAGGGGGCCGGTCGAGAGAGCGGTTGCCCGGAAAATACCCGAATGGGACGATGCCGCCATAAGGAACGCGGTCCAGAACGAAAAAGGTCCGCTCTACATTGCGGCCCCTTTTGCCACAAAGCTCGATGAAGTAGCGAAAGCTCTCTACCATGCGCCGCCCGAAGATATCGCCCGGCTCGGGAACGCTATCGCACATGAGATCGATAGGGATGCCCCGGTGCCCGAGGGGCTCGAAGAGGGAATCGCTCAACTCGCAAAGACCATAGCCGAAGACCTCAAGGATGCAAAAAGGCCTCTTATCGTTTCGGGCGTCAGTTTTGGCTCGGAAGCGGTCATAAAGGCCGCCGCAAACATCGCCTGGGCCCTTGAGGCGGCAGGTCGGAAGGCTGCGCTGTCGTACATAGTACCCGAGTGCAACAGCATGGGCCTGGCGCTTATGGGCGGCGGAAGCCTCGACGGCGCCCTTAATGCCGCAGCCGGAGGGGGCTTCGAGACCCTCGTGATACTGGAAAACGATATCTTCACGCGCGCTGGCAGGGAGGAGGCCGAGGTCTTTTTCGAGTGCTTTGAGAACATAATCGCTATCGACCATACCGCGACCCGTACCTCGTCGGCTGCCGGGCTTGTTCTTCCTGCCGCGGCCTTCGCCGAAGGCACGGGGACCCTCGTGAATTCAGAGGGCAGGGCGCAGAGGTCTTTCAAGGTCTTCAACCCCGAGGGCGATATCACCGAGGGCTGGCGCTGGCTCGGGAGGATCATGGAGGAATCAGGCGCGGGCACGGCCTGGAGCAATATAGACGAGGTCCTCGAATCCATGGCGTCCGAGATGCCGTCGCTGCAGGAGGCAATCGATGCCGCGCCGTCCGCCGGGTTCCGCATGGCGGGGCAGAAGATCGCGAGAGCGCCGCACCGGTTTAGCGGCCGAACTGCCATTTACGCGGACAGGAGCGTTATAGAGCCCAAGCCGCCCGAAGACCCGGACTCTCCACTCTCTTTCTCAATGGAAGGCTACCAGCCGAAGGGACTTGATAAGGAACCGCCTTCGCCGCTTATACCCCATTTCTGGTCGCCGGGGTGGAACTCCCCGCAGGCGGTCGTAAGATTTCAGGATGGGACGGGCGGGGTGCTGCGTGGCGGCGACCCGGGTGCAAGGCTCATAATGCCGGGCGAACCAGGGCCCGGGTATTTCGGTGAAATACCCGGGGCGTTCAGGCATCGCAAAGGCGAATGGCTCATCATACCCGTCTACCACATATTCGGGTCCGAGGAGATGAGCTCGCTTTCTTCGCCCGTTGCCGGACTCATACCGCGTCCTTACCTTGGTCTTAACCCGGAAGACGCAGCGGCCCTCAAGGCCGGACCCGGCGAAGAGGTCTCGTTGAGGGCAGGGGGGCTTCTTTTAAGGCTTCAAATCAAGCACATACCCGGCCTTGTGCAGGGCATGGCGGCGCTCCCGGTCCTGCCGGGGATTGAGGGATTGAGGCTACCGCAATGGGGTGTTATCTCGAGCTCGAATAGCGCCGCCTGAGAGGGCTCATATGCAGGGGATCGCAGCGTCCTTATTGACAATAGCCTTCGTCCTCATTGCGCTCCTTACATCGAGCGCAGCGCTCATCTGGGCGGAGCGGAGGCTTCTTGCGCTCTGGCAGGACAGGTATGGGCCGAACCGGGTCGGCCCGCTGGGGCTATTTCAGCCGGTCGCGGACCTCATAAAGATATTCACGAAGGACGACTGGGTCCCGCCCTTTGCGGACAGGGCGGTCTTCGTGCTGGCCCCGGCCATAATCGTCATAACGGTCCTTACTGCCTTCGCGGTCATACCTTTTGCGCCGGGCATCAAGGTAGTCGACCTGGATATCGGTGTAATATTTTTTCTGGCCATGTCGTCTCTGAGCATCTATAGCGTGGTCCTTGCCGGCTGGTCCTCGAACAGCAAGTACGCCCTCCTGGGCGGCTTGCGCGGCGCTGCCCAGATGCTGAGCTACGAGATATTCATGGGACTCTCGATAATGGGTGTGGTTCTGCTCGCCGGGTCCTTTAACCTCAAGGACATAGTCGAGGCGCAGAGGGACATATGGTTCTTCATCCCCCAGCTCCCGGGCCTTTTCATTTTCTTTGTCGCGGGGCTCGCGGAAACGCACAGGCTGCCTTTCGACCTGCCCGAGGCCGAAAACGAGCTGGTGGCCGGCTATCACACCGAGTATTCCGGGATAAAGTTCGGGATGTTCTACGTTGGCGAATACCTGGGCGTTACGCTCATCGCGGCAATGATAACGACGCTCTTCCTCGGGGGCTGGCTGGGCCCGGTGCTCCCGCCAGTAATATGGTTTATGCTCAAGACCGGGTTCGTTATTGCGGTATTCATACTGCTTCGGGCCTCGCTCCCGAGGCCCAGGTTCGACCAGCTCATGGGCTTCGGCTGGAAGGTGATGCTCCCCCTAGCGCTCATAAACCTTCTGGCAACCGGCGGCATCATCCTGGCATTTTCGGATGCGCCGCTATTCCCGGGTATCCACGATGCTGAGCCTCGTTAGGACGGCGTGGGTGGTATTCCTTCACGCTTTTAGAAAAAGGGTGACGGTCAGCTATCCCGAGGAGAAGCCCTATCTCGCGCCGAGGTTCCGGGGACGCATAATACTCTCGCGCGACCCGGACGGCGAGGAGAGGTGTGTTGCCTGCTACCTCTGCGCGGCCGCATGCCCGGTGGATTGCATAGCCCTCGACGCGGCGGAAACGGAGGACGGCAGGCGTTATCCTTCCTTTTTCCGCATAAATTTTTCGCGTTGCATCTTCTGCGGGTACTGCGAGGAGGCGTGCCCGACGTACGCCATACAGCTTACGCCTGATTTCGAGATGAGCGAATACGCGAGGCAGTCGTTAGTGTACGAAAAGGAGGACCTCCTCATAAAGGGGACCGGCAAATACCCCGGCTATAATTTCTACAGGGTCGCGGGGCTCGCGATAAAGGGGAAGGACAAGGGGGAAGCCGAGAATGAAGCGCCTCCTGTGGACGTAAGGGGCCTTATGCCCTGACCCGGAGGTGCGGTGAACGGATTATTCTACATAGCATCGGCAATCGCGATGGTCGCTACCTTCAGGGCCATAACCGGCGCGAACGCGGTGCATTCGCTCCTCTATCTCACGGTATCTTTCCTTGCGAGCGCAGCCATCTTCTATTCGCTCGGGGCGCATTACATCGCGGCGCTCGAGGCCATAATATACGCGGGCGCGATAATGGTCCTCTTCCTTTTCGTCGTCATGATGCTTAGCTACGGGCCGGGCCAGGAGATGGAGGAAAAAAGGATAACGAGGCCGGGGACATGGGCCGGGCCAGCCGTGCTGACGACCATACTGCTCGTTCTGCTCGTCTATGTCCTTACAGACAAGGACCTTGCCCCGGAGAACGGGATAGCCCACGGGCCAAAAGCCGTCGGAATAGCCCTATTCGGCCCGTATCTCATAGGAGTGGAGCTTGCCTCGGTGCTCCTCCTTGTGGGCCTTCTCGGGGCATATCACATCGGGCGCAAATAGGGAGGAAGGATGGCGACTGTCCCGGCTGAATACGCCCTGGCGCTCGCGGCAGTGCTCTTTGCACTGGGCCTTACAGGGGTGCTAGTGAGGCGGAACATGATCTATATACTCATGTCCATCGAGATTATGCTGAACGCCTCGGGACTTGCCTTCATCTCCGCCGGGTACAGGTGGGCGGAGCCCGACGGCCAGGTGATGTTCGTCTTCATACTCACGCTCGCCGCTGCAGAGGTCTCCGTGGCCCTGGCGGTCATCTTCAGGTTTTTTCACCGGACAGGCACCCTTGACATGGACAAGGCCGGCAGCCTGAAAGGATAGAGATGAGGCAACCTCTAAAAATTGATCTTTTCCCCGGACCCTGGGTAGTTACGGGAATAAAAATGCTCATATATTTACATATATGCTCCGTTTTTTATTCCGGCCTTCCGGGAAAAGAGGGAAAAATCTCTAATTTTTAGAGGTTGCCATGAAGGAATTCCTGTGGCTCATACCCGCCCTGCCATTTGCAGGGTTCCTGGCGCTCATACTGGCAGGCCGCTCGATGCCGGCGAGGCTTTCCGCCCTCATCGGGGCAGGGAGTGTCGGCCTCTCCGCCGTCGCCGTCCTTGCAGCCGGAATCGATTTCATCGGCTCGCCTCCCCCGGAAGGCTTCCGGACCCAAAGCCTCTGGACCTGGGTCGAGATCGGCTGGTTCAGGGCCGAAGCAGCCCTCAGGCTCGATGCGCTCTCCCTTACAATGGCCGCGGTAGTCACCTTTACTGCCTTCCTCATCCTTTTCTATTCCGCCGAGTTCATGGCAGGGGAGGAGGGCTACACGCGCTTTTTCGCGTACATGGACCTATTTGTCGCCTTCATGCTCGTCCTCGTCCTTGCCGATAATTTCCTTTTTCTCTATCTCGGCTGGGAGGGGGTGGGGCTCTGCAGCTTCCTCCTCATCGGGTTCTGGTACAAGGAGAGCTACACCGGGTACGCGGCGAGGAAGGCCTTCATCATGACGAGGGCCGGAGACACGGCATTCGTAATAGGAATCATACTCCTTGCTGTAAGCTTCGGGACGCTCGATATCACGGCAGTCATGGAGGGTGCCGCCTCCGAGTGGCAGGGGAGCTACCTAGCCGCGCTCGCGGCGCTCCTGATACTCGCGGGCGCGCTCGGCAAATCAGCGCAGGTGCCGCTTCAGGCATGGCTTCCCGACGCCATGGCAGGCCCGACCCCGGTAAGCGCCCTCATCCACGCCGCTACGATGGTCACGGCCGGGGTGTACCTAATAGCCCGGACCCACGCCCTCTTCGAGCTTGCGCCTGCGGTCATGGCCTTGATTGCCGCCCTGGGCGCGGCAACGCTCCTCATATCCGCGCTAAGCGCCCTCGTCCAGCCGGACATAAAAAGGGCCCTTGCCTATTCGACCATGGGCCAGGTGGGGTTCATGTTCCTCGCGCTCGGGGCTGGCTCCTGGCAGGCCGCCGTATTCCATTTCATGACACACGCGTTCTTCAAGGCCCTCCTCTTCCTTTCCGCAGGCGCGGTCATAACCGCGCTCGGAGGCGAGCACGACATGTTCAGGATGGGCGGGTTGAGGAAAAGGCTCCCTATTGCGTTCTGGAGCTTTCTGATCGGGGCCGCTTCCCTTTCGGCCCTGCCCCTTGTCACCGCCGGATACTACAGCAAGGACCTCATACTCATAGGGGCGCTGGCCGGAAGCGGGGCATTCCTCTGGGGCGCTGGTCTAATAGGTGCATTCTTCACCGCGCTCTATGCCTTCCGCATGGTCTTCCTCGTCTTTTACGGAAAGGCCGGGGCTGATGTTGCAAGGCGTCCCGGCATAAGGATGGCGGTCCCTCTCATCGTCCTTTCGGCCCTGTCGCTCCTTGCCGGGTTCATAGGCGTGCCGTCCTTCCTGGAGCCTGTGCTGCCTGCTCCCCGCCCAGGAGCGCCGGTAAAGACTCTTCCGGCCGGGATGCTCTCAGCTTTGGTTCCCGTGCTCGGAGCAGCCGCGGCCTATTTCCTTTTTTTAAAAAGGCGCGGCCTCTTGGAAGGGCTTCCGGAAAAAGGCACTGTCCCCGGCCTGCATGGTTTTTTCCGCTCAGGCTGGGGTTTTGACTGGCTCTATGAAAGGCTATTTGTGCGCCCGTATCTCCTGGCCGCCCGGGCGGGAAGAACGGATTTCATGGACGCGCCCTATGCCGGGGCCGCGCGCGGGACCGAGATTTTAAACAAGCTCCTCGTAAAGACCCAGTCCGGGCAGGTGAGGCGTTATGCTGCCGGGATGGCGCTTGGGGCACTGCTTGCGCTCGGGGTCCTGGTCTTCACATGATACTCGCATGGGCGGTCCTCATACCCCTGCTGGGCGGGGCGGCTGCCTGGATTTCGAGCCGGCTGGGAGAGGCCTTTCCGCGCTGGATATCCCTTTTTGCGCTCGCGCTCGATTTTGTGCTGCTCCTTTTCGTGTCGGGCGGAGGAGATAGCGGCGGCCGATGGCTCGCTGAAATCCATTTAGAATGGATACCCGGCATAGGAGCGGGCATCCACCTTGCGGCCGACGGCCTGAGCCTCGCTCTCGCCCTCCTTACGGCCTTCCTGGGCATGGCAGCTGTCGCGGCCTCATGGACAGGCATAAGGGAAAGGACCGGTTTTTTCCACCTCTGCCTCATGTCCGTCATCGCCGGGGTCATGGGGGCATTCCTTGCCCTCGACCTCCTCCTCTTCTACATCTTCTGGGAGCTCATGCTCGTCCCCATGTTCTTTATGATAGCCGTATGGGGGCACGGCGGACGGCAGAGGGCGGCGCTCAAGTTCTTCATATTTACGCAGGCCGGAAGCCTCCTGATGCTCGTCTCTATCCTCGGGCTCTATTTCGTCCACGGGATGGAGACCGGCAGCTACTCATTCAATTACAACGAGGTACTCGGGACCACGATGGGCCGCGAAACCGAGTTCTGGCTGATGCTCGGCTTTTTGGCCGCCTTCGCGGTCAAGCTGCCTGCCGTACCCTTCCATACGTGGCTTCCCGAGGCCCATGCCGAGGCGCCGACCGGCGGAAGCGTGATACTTGCGGGCCTTCTCCTTAAGACCGGCGCCTACGGCATTATACGCTTCCTTTTTCCGTTATTCCCGAACGCGGCGGCAACGGTCGCGCCGGTCGTCTATTTCCTGGCGGTTATCGGGATAATCTACGGGGCGGTCCTGGCGATCGGGCAGACCGATTTAAAGAGGCTCATAGCATACACGAGCGTAAGCCACATGGGTTTTGTGCTCCTCGGTATTTTCGCAAGGGAGGGAGTTGCCCTTAATGGCGCGCTCGTCCTCATGGTCTGCCACGGCGCGTCCACGGGCGCGCTCTTCATCATAGCCGGGGCCATAGAGGAGAGGGCGCATACGCGCGAGATGGGGAGGATGGGCGGGTTCTGGTCGTCCGCCCCGAAGATGGGCGGGGCTGCCCTCTTTTTCGCCCTCGCGTCCCTGGGGCTCCCCGGCCTCGGGAATTTTCTCGGCGAGTTCCTGGTGCTCCTCGGCGCATTCAGGGTAAGCGCGCTCTCCGTCTTTTTTGCGGCGCTCGGCCTCATAGCGTCCGTCGTATATTCGCTTTGGATAATACAGAAGGTCTTCCACGGCCCGGCCCCGCCAGAGGCGGGCATACCCGACATAGGAGGGAGGGAGGCGGCAACGCTCGCCGCCATGGCAGCGGTCGTTCTTTGGCTTGGCCTCTACCCGGCCCCTTTCTTTGACAGGATGGGTATAAAGGGCCAGACCGGGGGAATGGTGAGCGGAATTGAGAGTGGGGCCGTTAGTGGAAGCAATGCAAATGGCCCTGAAGCGGGGCGCCTTTCGGAGCTTTCATTGGAAAAGGTCCCGGAAGATGCCCCGGATAAGACAACAGAGCATACGAGATGAGCGCGCCCGATTTCATTACAATACTTCCGATGCTGATATTGACCATAGCCGCGGTCACGGCAACGGTGCTGGCGGCCTTCCGCACAAGCCACGCCTTCAATGCGGCCCTGGCGGTCTCCGGCTTCGTGCTCGCGCTCGCCTCCCTAGCGCCCGCCTCGAAGGCGGCCCCGAGGGCCGTTACTGCGCTCATTTCAATCGATGCCTATTCGCTACTATTTACAGGCCTCATTCTAGGCGCGGCAATCGCCGTAACGTTACTCTCATACGGGTACAACGAGGGGCGCGAGGGCGGGCTCGCGGAGTTCTACATCGTCCTTGTTATCGCGACCCTCGGCGCGATCGTGCTCGCCGCCTCCGCCCACTTCGCTACTTTTTTCCTCGGCCTTGAGATACTCGGCGTCTCCCTTTACGTGCTCATCGCCTATTTTCTCGGCGACCGCGCGAACGAGGCGAGCATTAAGTATCTCATCCTGGCCGGTATTGCCTCCTCTTTCCTGGTTTTCGGCATGGCGCTAGTCTATACCGAGCTCGGCACCATGGAGTTTTCGGAGATGGCAATGCGTACCCGCGAAACGGGTGGGGGGCCGCTCCTTTTCGCCGGGCTGGCAATGATAACCGTTGCGGCGTGTTTTAAGCTCGCGGCTGCGCCCTTTCACATGTGGGCCCCGGACGTCTACGAGGGCGCGCCCGCGCCCGTCGGGGCCTTCCTTGCGGCAGTCTCGAAAGGCGCGGTGGCGGCGCTCCTTCTCCGCTACTTCCTCCAGACCGGCGCCTTCGCCTTCGGTCCTTTCTTCACGGTCTTTGCGGCCATAGCCGTGGCATCGATGTTCGCGGGGAACATCCTCGCCCTCTTCCAGAGGAGCGTAAAGCGGACCCTAGCGTATTCGTCGATAGCCCACGTCGGCTATCTATTTATCGCGTTCCTTGCGGGCGGACGCTACGGCATGGTTGCGGCAGGCTATTACCTTGCCGCGTATTTCGTTTCCATCATAGGGGCGTTCGGGGCCGTAACCCTTCTTTCGGGAAAGGACAGGGAGCTTGACTTATTGGACGACTACAGGGGGCTTGCCTGGCGGCGACCCTGGCTTGCGGGTGCCTTTACGGCCATGCTCCTTTCGCTCGCGGGCATGCCGCTTACGGCGGGCTTTCTGGGGAAGTTCTTCGTGGCTGCCGCGGGGGTGAGAGAGGCTTTGTGGCTTCTCGTAATCGCGCTCGCGGTCAACAGCGCCATAGCAATCTATTATTACCTGAGGATAATAATCGCGCTCTTCTCGCCAGCTTACGGGGAAGCCCCAGGACCTCTTCCGGGCCTGCCGCTTGCCGGGACTATCGCGCTCGGGGCCCTTACGCTCCTTCTGGTTTTCCTGGGCGTCTATCCCGCTCCGTTATTGGCGCTCCTTGAGAAGGCGGCAGCGGCATTCTTATGAAGAGCTCCTATTTCTCCTGCCGCGCCGCCTTGCCCCGCACAATGAGCGCCCTTGCCGTGAGGACCGCGAGCGTTACGGCCGTAAGCGGTATTACGAACGCTCCCATCGCGAACTTGAACGCGTAAAGCGAGGCGTGCCCGGTGGAGTTGAGGAATATGAATACTGTATAGAGAATGTAATACGCCAAAAAAAGCGCGCCTTCCCAACGTGCTATCATATAGCCGGTAAAGAGTATGGGCAGGCAGGCGGCAGAGACCGCAAGCATCACCGGGATGTCGAAGAAAATGGCGCTCTCGGCCACGCCGACCCCGTCTGCAGATACGAGGCTCGTTATCCCCATGACAGAGAGTATGTTGAAGATGTTGCTCCCGATGATGTTGCCGACCGCTATGTCCCGCTCGCCTTTGATGCTCGCCATCACGGATGTCGCGACCTCCGGGAGCGAGGTCCCGGCGGCTATTATGGTGAGTCCGATTATGAGCTCGCTTATTCCCAGCCCTCTCGCCATCTGGATTGCGCCGTCCACCAGCCACCTGGACCCCAGGACCAGGAGCGCGAGCCCGGCAATCGAAATGAAAAGGTTTACGGCCCAGTCCCTTGCCGCTGACCGGCCCCTCTTATAGGAGAACTCCTCCTTGAATTCGTCGGTCGTCCCGTTTTCCTTCCGGCCAAGATAGACGAGAAATCCCGTGTACAGGACGAACCCGGCTGTGAGTACAGCCCCCTCGACCCTGCTTACGAGACCGTTCAGCCCGAAGATGAAAAAAAGTACAGAGACTCCTATCATTACAGGTACGTCGAGCCGTATGAGCTGGCGCGATGCGGCAAGGGGCGTTATCGCGGCTGAAAGACCGAGTATGAAGAGGACGTTGAAGATGTTGCTTCCCACCACGTTCCCGACCGCGATATCGCCCTGTCCTGCAAGAGACGATTTGACGCTTACTGCGAGCTCGGGCGAGCTTGTGCCGAAGGCGACGACCGTCAGGCCGATTATGAGCGGGGATATGCCGAGAAAGGACGCGATCCTGGAAGAGCCCCTGACCAGCATCTCGGCCCCCAGTATGAGAAGAAGGAGCCCTGCCACGAAGAATAACAATACCGAAAGACTCATCCAGAAAACCTCCGAAATCATTAAAGGCAATCTCTAAAAAATCGATCTTTTCCCGGCCTATCATGATTGCGGAAAAATCTCTGATTTTTAGAGGTTGCCTAAAATACAAGGATACTAAATTCCGGATACCATATCCAGAGGCAAAAAAAGACGGCCGTTGCAGAGGCGAAACTCGCTTGCGGGACACTCTCGCTTGGCTAAAAAGCGTACTGGAGGCTCAGTATCCAGTAGATATCGGTCTTTTTTATGAGTGCCGGCGGCTTGCTGTCGTACTCGATTATGTTCGTGAGCTTCAAGCCCCAGTAGCTGTTAAGCTTTGAGTTCAGAGAAGCCTCGTTCCTCACCTGGAAGTTCTCTGGCTCGTCCACCCGGCTGTAGGCCTTGAGGCTGTCGGCAAAGGAAGTGTCTTTCGTAAGCCTGACGGTTAAATTGCTGCCCACCCTGGCCGTTACCCAGGACTCGTCGCCTCCGGACCGGAGATCCTCCCTTACGAGCGAAAAGCCGAGCTCAAGGAGAAGCGACTTCGAAGGGCCGTCCCAGACCTGGTAGCCCGCGCCGGGGCCCACCACGGCCCGGAGGTCAATGTCCCTGAACTTGTCGTTAAGAAGCTCGGCGCTCAAAT
Organism: Deltaproteobacteria bacterium; assembly: GCA_019912665.1. Taxonomy (NCBI): domain Bacteria; kingdom Pseudomonadati; phylum Myxococcota; class Myxococcia; species Deltaproteobacteria bacterium. The sequence continues at coordinate 377,288 of JAIOIE010000021.1, read as the reverse complement.
ACGCGTAATAGGGGCTGGTGAAGAAGTAGTCGTATTTAAGGGCGGCATAGGAGTTTCTGGCGGTCGTCCTCCCGTTCTCCTCGGCGTAATTAAAGCGGATGCTTGCGCTTGAGCGGTCCTGCAAGGTCCTCTTATCCGCATCGAAGCCTATGTTGACGCTGGCCCTCCTCGTATTCCCGGAGCGCATGCTCGCGCCGGCGCTTATCTTTCCGCCGAGCCTGGGCGGGGCGGGGTCTATCGCGTCGATCTCGGCCCATGCCAATTCGTCCCAGGGCCTTTCCACGGGCTTAAAGACGATCTGTCCTGATTCGTTAACGAGGAAGCTTCCGCTCCATATCTCCCCCGAAGCTGTCCGCACCGTGACCGGCCCGTCGGTCCTCAAGGCGGCCACAGACGACTTCCTTATCCTCACGGGCTCCGAATACGGGGTGGCCACGGTGACCACACTCTTTTCCATGCCCTGCACCTTGCCGGTTATGGTGTCCCCGTTCGAAAGGACCAGTTCGTCCGCAGAGGAGACGGCCGCCATGCCGGCAATCAGGGCTGAGGCTATCATAAAAACCTTTTTCACATCAGGCACGGCGCTGACCTTCTTTCGATTAGCAGGGTGTTGAAAAGCACCCTGTCCTGCCAGGAAAACAAATTACCCGAAGACGGCGGGCGCTGTCAAAGGGAATGGAAGGCGCGAGCCCAGGAACGGCAAAGCTCTTTGCAGGCGCCTGTAAACGGGACTGTAAAAATGCTTTTTCAGGTGTAAACCGATTTTACTCCAGCCGGGGATCTACGTCTCGTTCCGTAAGCTATTAAAAATGTATTTAAATTTTTTTCTGCCCGGCCCGGTTCCGTAAAATACTTTTACACCCGGATGACGGGCCCCTAAAGAAATACAGGGGAAATCCCTTGGCCCGCCGCTTGCAATCTATCCGTACATTCCACCGAAAAGGAGAAGCGCATGGGAAGGGTCCTTTCCGGAATACCCGAGCAGGTTGCCTCTGTAGCAGGCAGGCCCATCGCTAAAAAATTGACCCCATTTTGTCTTGGGCTTTTTGCCTTATTCCTTTTTGCCGCTTCATCGGAGGCCATCACTACCGCCCCGAAGCAGTTCTGGTTCGGAGAGGAGCACGGCTCATGGACCTTTGCCGACGTTTTTCAAAACAAGGGCCGGGACCGGACCAAGGCGCCCGCAAATTCAAGCTTGGCCGGGCAGGACCTGTCCGGCTTTGTAATAGATGTCGAGACGCCGGGCATAAGGGAGGGTGCGCTTTTGAGGGGGACCGGCACGCGGGCCGACTGCCCCTGGTCGCCTGCGAAGGGGAAATCCATCGCCTCAGCATGCGAAGGGATATAGCTCCGCCGATCTCATGTGAAACTCTATAATGAGACAACAGCAGCCTTCAGTACCCGAGCCCGGCCGCCCGGCCCCCCCCCGCGCCCTCGGCCGCGGTCTCGGTTGCAGTATCAAGGAAGAGGAGAGACGGCCCCGCCTCGGCGGATGCCCGGAAGGGGCATCCGCCGCCTCTTTCCCCTGAAAACCCTTCGTATTCCCGCGTCCTGATTGACAATCCGCTCTTTTCGGACAGAATTTAAAAAGAGCGTCAAAATGCGAAAATGCGCTCCGGCTCCCCAAACTCGTCTCGGCGCAAATAGGCCGCGCCTCGTCCTCGAATTTTCCCATGCTGGTTAGTGACGCTCTCGCCGGAAAGCCTGGCGCGCCACATCGTCCAGGGAAATCCCTTCAGGGCGGAAGAGAGGAGAATTTTCCATATGAGAATAGCGCAGATATCGCCGCTTTTCGAGAGCGTCCCGCCCGCCATGTACGGCGGCACGGAAAGGGTGGTTTCGTACCTGACCGAGGAGCTCGTAAGGCTCGGGCACGAGGTCACGCTCTTCGCCTCCGCTGATTCAAAGACCGGGGCGGAGCTCGTTCCATGCTCCGAGCGCGCACTGAGGCTGGACGAGAATAATATCGACCCGGTCTCACTCCACCTCATAATGATGGAGAAGGCGCTCCGGAGGGCCGGGGAGTTCGATATCATCCATTCGCACGTGGACTGCATAGGGTTTGTACTGGGCAGGAGAACGGACGTGCCTGTCATAAATACCCTCCACGGGAGGCTCGACAACCCCGAGCACGAGTTCATATTCAGGGAATACGGCGGAAGCCCCCTCGTTTCGATATCCGACGCTCAGAGGGCCCCGAAGCCGTTTGCGAACTGGGTCGCAACCGTCCATCACGGCATCCCGGCGGACCTGTATGACTTAAGCCCCAGGGCGGGCGACTACCTCCTCTACATAGGCAGGGTATCGCCGGAGAAGAAGGTAGAGTCTTCGATAAATATCGCCATGAAGGCGGGCATACGCCTCAAGATCGCGGCGAAGGTGGACAGGGTGGATACGGATTATTTCGAAGCATGCTTGAAGCCGCATCTTAAAAGCCGGTACGTGGAGTTCCTGGGCGAGGTGAACGACAGGGAGAAGAACGAGCTTCTGGGCGGGGCGCTCGCCTTTCTCCACCCGGTGGACTGGCCCGAGCCTTTCGGCCTTTCCATGCTCGAGGCCATGGCCTGCGGCACCCCGGTTGTCGCCCGGAGAAGGGGCTCCATACCGGAAGTGGTGGACCACGGCGTGACGGGTTTCATCTTCGAGAGGGACGAAGAGGCCGTGAGGATAGTGAAGGGCATCAGGGACGGCTTTTCAAGGGAGGGCTGCAGGAGGAGGTTCGAGGAAAGGTTCCTCCAGGGCCGGATGGCCGCGGACTATCTCATGGCATACGAGCTCGTGATGGGGAGGTACGGGAGCGAATGGCTCAAGTCAGCAGAATAAAGGACTCGTTCTTCATAGTCGCCACCTCGACGATAATAGACCCCTTCCGGCTCATCCAGAAGGACGGTGAGATCTTCGGCATCTATGACAGGTTCGGGGACATACTGCCGCTCGGGAAGAGGGAGCAGGGCGTCTATTACAAGGGGACGAGGTACCTTTCGCATTACGAGCTCCGGATAAACGGCATGAGGCCGCTCTTCCTGAGCTCCAACATGGACGAGGACAATTTCCTCATGACCGTCGACCTCACGAACCCCGACATATACTCCGGCGGGGAGCTGCTTTTAAGAAGGGATTCGGTCCATCTACTCCGCGCAAGGCTCCTCTCCGGGACCAGGGTGCTCGAGCACATAAGGGTCAGGAATTTCGCCGAGGAGGACGCGGCCTTTGTCCTGGAGCTCGGGGCCGATTCGGATTTCGAGGACATCTTCGAGGTGAGGGGGCTTAAAAGGGCCGGGAGGGGCGCCCTCCACGAGCCCGAGTACGGGAAAAAGGAGTTCAGGCTGTCCTATGACGGCCTTGACAGCGTAAGGAGGACCACGGCCTTTACCTTCAGCAGGGGCCCGGACAGGATGAGCGGGAATACCTTTGTATTCTCGCTCACGCTTAAGCCCAACCAGATTGAGGAGATATACGTCACCGCCGAGTGCGTAGAGGGGTACTCCGGAAAGGATGGCAGGGGTTATGTCGAGGTCTTGAGGGACTCGAGAAAGCGCCTACGGTCCCGAAGGAAGTCGGGTGTGGAGATATTCACCTCGAACGAGCACTTCAATATTTCCATAAGGCGCTCGCTCGCGGACATAGAGATGATGCTTACAGAGACTCCGAAGGGGCTTTTCCCGTACGGAGGTATCCCCTGGTACTGCACCCCGTTCGGCAGGGACGGCATCATAACGGCCCTGGAGTGCGCGTGGATAAAGCCGGACATAGCGGCCGGGGCGCTTAAGTATCTCTCCCATATGCAGGCTTCAGAGGTCGACGAGAAAAAGGCCGCGGAGCCGGGGAAGATAATGCACGAGACGAGGCACGGCGAAATGGCGGCGCTCGGCGAAATACCCTTCGGCCTCTACTATGGGAGCGTTGACGCGACCCCGCTCTATATCATACTCGCCGGGGTGTACTGGAGGAGGACCGGCGATACCGCCCTCATAAGGAAGCTCTGGAAGAGCATAGCCGCGGCCCTTTCCTGGCTTGACGAGTACGGCGACGCGGACGGGGACGGGTTCCTCGAATACTCGCCGCACGCGGGGGGCCTCAGGAACCAGGGCTGGAAGGATTCCCAGGACTCGGTCTTCCACAGGGACGGAAGGCTCGCGGAGGGGCCCATCGCACTCTGCGAGGTGCAGGCCTATTTCTACGCGGCAAAAAAGGAGGCTGCGGCGCTCTCAAGGCTCATGGGCGACGACGCCCAGGCCGACAGGCTACGCAAGGAGGCAGAGGATCTTAAGAAGAGCTTCAACGAGGCCTTCTGGGACGAAGAGATGGGCACCTATGTGCTTGCGCTCGACGGGAAGAAAAAGCCCTGCAGGGTGGTCTCGTCCAATGCGGGGCACGCGCTCTTCGCAGGGATAGCCGACCCCCAGAAGGCAAGGAGCGTGGCGGACCTGCTCCTTTCCGAGAGCGTTTTCTCGGGCTGGGGCATAAGGACGATAGGCGACGGGGAGAAGCGCTATAACCCCATGTCCTACCATAACGGCTCTGTCTGGCCGCACGATAACGCGCTTACGGCCTTCGGACTCGCCGCCTATGGCTTTACCGAGCACTTCAATAAAGTCTTCATGGGCATATTCGACGCGGCGCTCATGTCCGACCTGCAGAGGCTCCCGGAGCTCTTCTGCGGGTTCCAGCGCCGTAACGGCATGGCGCCCACGCAGTACCCGGTCGCCTGCGCCCCCCAGACCTGGGCCTCGGGCGCGCTCCTTCTCATGCTCCACGCTTCGCTCGGTATCTACTTCGAGGCCGACAAGAGCATGATAATCTTCAAGGAGCCTGAGCTTCCGAGCTTTCTCACCTCGGTCTATCTCAAGAACCTGCCCGTAGCCCCCCGGAAGACGGTCGACATACTGATATCGAGGTACGGAGAGGACGTGACCATAGAGGCCCTGAAGAAGCCGGAAGACGTTCACATATTGATCATTAAATAAGGGCTGGGCAGGTGGGGGCTCAAGAGGGAAGCGGGCGGGCGGCCTCTCTGGGCGCACCGTCCTCTTCCCTCATCCTGAGGGCGATGTCGATGGCCGCGTCCATGTTCCTCGAATGTTCGAAGAAGCCTTTTTTCGCCCTGAGCCCTATTCTCCTCAGCCTCAGTATGAGCCTCGGGTCGAGCTTGTTAATGACGAGCTTGAGGCCCCGCTTCTTGCAGCTTTCTACTATGGACTCCATCGCTATCATCGCGCTCATGTCGAGCATGGTGACGTCCGACATGTCCAGGATGACTATCTCGATCTCTTTTCTGATGTTCATGAGGACGCTCAGGGCCTTCTGGGCGGAGCCGAAGAAGAGCGCGCCGTTTACGTCGTATATAAGGATGCTCTCGGGCAGGGCCCTGTGCTCGTGCTGCCCGTTGCCCTTGCTGAGGAGCTTCGCGCCGCTCTGCTCGATGCTCCTGTGTATGAAGAGCATGGCAGCCAGAAGCATGCCGACCGCGATGGCGATCTCCATGTCGAAGAGGACGGTCAGGATAAAGCACGTGAGGAGCACCATTATGTCGTCCCTGGGGGCGTACCGGACGATGCGGGCGAAGTGCTTCGTCTCGCTCATGTTCCAGGCGACCATTAGGAGCAGGGCGGCCATCGAGGCCATCGGTATGTAAGCGAGTAGCGGCGCAAGGACGAGTATCGACGCCAGTATGAACAGCGCGTGCACGACCGAGGCGAGGGGCATGGTGCCTCCGGCGCGGACGTTAGCGGCCGTCCTCGCGAGGGCCGCCGTCGCCGGGATGCCGCCGAAGAGCGGGGCCACGATATTGCCGATGCCCTGGCCGATAAGCTCGTCGTTGGGATTGTGCTTCTTGCCCGTTACGCCGTCTGCTACGACCGCGCATAGGAGCGATTCGAGCGCGCCGAGCATGGCTATGGCGAAGGCGGGGGGCAGGAGATGGCGTATAAGCTCAAAGGAGATGCCGATAGGGTTCCCGTCCCTGCCGGGAAGCTCCCAGGGCCAGGCAAAGCTCGGAAGGAAAGGAGGTATCCCGCTTCCGGTCAGCCCGTTAATCTCGTACTGGAAGCGCGAACCGACGGTTGCGACCTGGAATTCGGGCATGAGCGCGCCGGCTGCAAAGGCCAGGACAGAGCCCGCAAGGAGGGCTGCCAGGTGCGAAGGGATCCGCGATCTAGTCTTCTTCCAGAGTACCAGGACAGCGAAGGTCAGGATGCCTATCGCCGCCTCGGCCCACGAGATGGTGGGGAGCGAGAGGGCGATGGTCGCGACCTTGTCTGTGAAATGCCCGTCCAGCTCGGTTATGCTGAGCCCGAAAAGGTCCTTTATCTGGAGTACGGCTATGACTACGGCTATGCCTGCCGTAAAACCGACGGTTACCGGATAGGGCACTATCTGTATGAAGTTCCCGAGCCTGGCCAGGCCCATGAGCACCAGTATGATGCCGGCCATGAGGCCGCTTATGAGGAGGCCGCCGATGCCGTATTTCTGGACGATGGGGAGTAGTATGACTACAAACGCGGCAGTCGGCCCGGATATGTTTACCTTGGAGCCGCCCGTAAGGGCGATGACTATCCCGGCTATTATGGCGGTATACAGGCCGGTTTGCGGGGGTGCGCCGACCGCGATGGCCAGCGCCATCGAGAGGGGGAGCGCTATGACGCCGACCGTGAGCCCGGCAAGGACGTTCGACTGCAGTTCAGGCAGGGAGGGCCTGGATGCGATGGACCTCCTTAAAGCTGAGAACATATGTTCTTTCTAATAAAATAGCTCCCCTTTTCCAAGGGGAGCTGCAAAGGGAGACGCGCTCGGGAAAGGAACGCGTCCGGTTTAATTGTTCGGAATATTTTACCCTTCGTAGAATACCGTATTTAAAAAAAGAGAGCTGATTGCAATTATACTCCCCGGTTCATTCCCCAGTCAAGACCCTATATGGGGCTTAAAAGATTTTTTTTCACAAAACCTGCAGTTGGGCGGTTAAAGGCCGCAAGCCTGCCAGGAAAAGAAGGCGAATTTGGCTGTCATTCCAGGTAGACGACCCTGTTCCGGCCCGAAGACTTTGCCTGGTAAAGCGCCCTGTCTGCCCTGCCCAGAAAATCCGCAACCGGCTCTTTCTGCCTTCGCACGGCCACCCCGGCGCTCGCCGTTATCTTCAAGCGCTCCAACGGCCCGTTAAAGGCGAGCCCCGCGAGCTTCCTCCGTATCTTCTCGGCCACGATGACGCACTCGGCAGGCGTGTTGCCCATGAGGAAGACGGCAAACTCCTCGCCGCCGTAGCGGACGGCTATGTCGCTTGCCCTTATGGAGCCGAGCATGGCCGAGGCCGCCTGCCTTATGGCCTCGTCTCCGGCTGCATGGCCGTGCCCTTCATTAATGTCCTTGAAATGGTCGAGGTCGAATAGGACGACCGATATGGCGTATTGACCGTTCCGGTCTTGGGCGTGCGCGAGCCTTTTAAGGGTCTCATCCATGTAGAAGCGCGTGTAGAGCCCGGTAAGCGGGTCTTTTATCGACTGCTCGTAAAATTTGCACCTTTCGGTCTCGATCATGCGGTAGAAGGCCTCCCGCTCGACCGCGATAGCGAAGGAGCCGCTCATCTCCCCGAGCATCCGGTCCAGGTCCCGGTCCTCCCTCACGTCGTGTGCAAGGCGTATGACCGCCATTGCCTCGGCCCTGCCGCCCTCGCGAGGGAAAAGAGGTATGACGAGGGCCCATTCCCTGACCCCTGCCTTGAGCTCGTGGAGCGCCGCCGGAATGAGCATCTTTTTGAAACTGCCGCCGTTTTCTCCGGCCCACGCGCTCCTTTCAACGCCGAGGACGCCCTTAAGCACAGCCGTGGGGTGCTCGATGGCACCCCTGTAGCGCGTCCCGGGCGAGAGGCAAAGGGGCTCGCCGTTGCCTGTCTTCGCATAGAACTCTATCGAGACCGCCGGGAGAGTCCTCTTGAGTATGTCAAGGAGGGCGTTTGCGATGTCGCGGAAATCGCGGTAGACGATGACGGTATTTGTTATGTCCTTGAGGGTTTTATTGAGGAACGAGAGGCGGCGTATGTCCGTAGAATCGCCCGCAAGGGCGAAGATGCCGCATTCGAGCTGCTTGAGCCTCCCGATGACGAAGCTTATGAGCCCTCCGTATATGAGCGAGCCGTGCTGGGGCGCTATCATCCTGACCGGAAGCTCTTCGAGCTTCGACAGGCCGTGAAGCAGTATTTCCCGGCTCGGCATGTAATGCTCGTGGAAGGGCCGAATGTCCTCGAAATAGGATTCGTCCCGGGCAACGAGGCTCCACTCCCGCGTCATGCCGCCGAAGATGTCGCTTGAGAAGAGTATACCGCTCTCCACGTCGAAGGTGCAGAAAGCCCCCGGAAAATGGAGGTAGGGGGTGAAGACGAAGAGGAGTAGCCGTCCGCCGAGGTCGAGCTGCCAGCCGCTCTCCTCGATATCGATAACGGGTAGCCTGAGCGCGTAGTGCTTAAGTAGCGCCCGCGCCCGCCAGTGCGTAACGACAGCGGCCTCCGGGTGGAGGCCCGGAATGTCCTCTATCAGCTTAAGCGAAGCGGTAATGTCCGGGTCCTGGTGGTGGCAAATGAAATAGCGGATATTCGAGAAGGGGATTACCTCCTCGACCTTCTTCCGCACGCCCTCGAAGGTAAGGTGGCCGCCGGGGTCGATGAGGACGGAGTTGTCCCCGCGCTCTATGAGATAGGCGTTGCACTGGAAGATGTCGTCAGGCAGGTATTGCCCGACCCACCAGACGCGCTCGCCTATCTCGATTGCGCGGCCCGTGTCCGCGGAGATTATCTTCCGTATGTCGATATCCGCCATAAGGCCCCGGAGGGAATCGGAACGATATTATGATTTTTTCAGGGGATGAGTTTCGGAGATGACTTCAAGGCCGGCAGCTTCCGGCCCCTGCCCAGGTAAATTCATTCTTGCATACCCGAAGGGAGATTGTCAAATATACAGGTTGAAGGTGATCTGTTCGTGGACGTATTGAATTAAAAAAGTTCATTCAAAAGGCAAATCAGAACTAAATTTTCTATTGATGTCTTCTAAAGACTTAAAGTATGCTTCTAAATTTGATAATTTGAATGCCATAGTTAAATTCAAAACTACTGAATCCGCAGATTTTGAACGTAGAGCATCCTCGATTTTCTTTAGACTTTCTTTAGGGAAAGTCTGGAATTGCAGAATTATATCGTCTACAAAGAGCGCCATATCATTTTTTAAGATGGTAAATGGTTCTTGAACATTGGCGCATCTGATGTGACTTGCCCATTTTAGAATATTTTCAAATATCAGTGCTAGCATTCGAGAGACCCAGACAATTTTTTCAGCATTTCCTTGTTCTCCAGGTTTGCCAATCGCGTCTGTAGTTGAAATATTCAGTAAGTGGTTCGCTGAGTCTATAAATCCAGTTAATTCATGTAGCCGTGTCGTTATCCAATCGTGTGCATTCATGGACGAGACGAATTCCGCAGGTTCGGTTTTTAAACGCGCTTCATGTTCTCTGATTTTATCTATTCGGTTTTCAATCTCTTCTATCCAGCAGTGAAAGAATAAAAAATATTCCCAATAAGGGGCTTTTTCAAAAAAAATTTTCAATGTTTTTCTTCTTAATTTTTCCAGATAAGGTGGAAGCTCAATGCCACCTATTCTAAATCTTAATGATAAGGAATCATAAAATAAATGAGCTAATTGAATGCGCAAAACTGTAATAATATCCTGTGCAGATTCAAAAGAAAATGTCCATACACGTTCTTGACTTCTTACATAATCAACAAACTCAAATAACCTTGGAGTATCCACAATACCAGTGAAATTTCCATCTGGATTATTTCTCCACACTTCTAAAATGGATAAGATCCCTTTCTCTACAAAAACATAAATTGGAATCCCTTTCTGTCTTGCAGTAATAAACTCAAGATTTGTAATTGATTTTTCCGTTCCGGTATCAACTGCGCCATACCTGCCTCCGATAATTAGCACCAAAATATCAGCTTCTTTTTCAACTCTAGAACGACAATTTTCAACTGTATCCAAATCCGGATTGACTGGGAATGAGGGGAGTTCAGATAAGAGCGGAATATATCCTAAATCGTTCATAAGAAAAGAAGACAAAGCACTTCTTATTTGGCGCAAGTCATAGAATGTAGAACTTACCATGATTGCAGGAACTGAACGCATGATATGATTCGCTCCTTTGTTTATTACTGAATTGTCTCAAATCAATGTATCACAACTACAAATGAGGTTATAAGAACAATCTATTTTTCACGGCCCCTTACAATAAATTGTAAGGCACTGCAATGCGCGGCTGCCCCCCCTTGACACCAGGCCTCAAAAGGAAAAGAATAGTAGCATGGAGAAGATAAAGAAGAGCGACGAGGAGTGGAAAGAGGAGCTTACGCCCGAGGAGTACAGGATTACCCGCAAAAAGGGCACTGAGAAGCCCTTTACAGGGGAGTACCTGAACAAAAAGGACAAGGGGACCTACACCTGCGTCTGCTGCGGGCTCGAGCTTTTCAGCTCTGATACAAAGTACGATTCCGGCTCAGGGTGGCCTAGCTTCACAAAGCCGGTCGCGCCGGACGCGGTCGAGACGAAAGAGGACAAAAGCTTCTTCATGGAGAGGACCGAGGCGGTCTGCCCGAGGTGCGGCGCGCATCTGGGCCATGTCTTCGACGACGGCCCGCAGCCGACCGGGAAAAGGTACTGCGTAAACTCCGCGTCTCTCAAGTTCGTTCCGAAGAAGTGACTCAGCGCCCCTGGCGCCTTCCCCAGCCGAGCTCCCCCGCCCTTTTCGAGGCCGCGAATGCGAGCTCCATCTCGCCTATCTCCGAATACGCCGCCGAGAGGTTTATATAGGGCTCAGGCAATCCGGGGGCCAGGCGCGCCGCGGCCTTGAAATCTTCTATGGCATTGCCGAACTCGCCGAGCGACTTGTAGGCGTTCCCCCTGTTGTTGAAGGCAAATGCATAGGAAGGTTTCAGGGCAATCGAATAGTCGAAGTCTGCAATAGCCTCCCTGAACATCTTTTTCTCGTCGTAGGCAAGCCCCCTCAAATTATAGATGTGCGCGAGCTTCCCCGGATACAGTTCAAGCTGCCTGTCCCATAAGGTAAGCGAATCGCGCCAGAAGCCCGCCTGCCGGACGGTAAGGGAGGCGAGCGCGATCGCAACGCAGACGCAAGCCGCCAATGCCGCGCTGTAAGCGGCCCGCCTCGCCTTTAAAATCCCGAGGAGAAAAGAAAGCCCGGCCCCGGACAGGATGAACGGGCCGATAAGCGGGAGATAGGTGTACCTGTCGGCCGCGGCCTGGCTCCCGACCTGCACGAGGCCTATTACAGGGATGAGCATTGCAAGGAAGTAGAGCCATGCCGCTGAAAAGCCCCTGAACCTCCTGAAGCTCATAATGGATATGAGGATTGTCGCCGCGATAAGCGCAGCCGCGCCATAGAAGTATGCGTCAAAGACCTCGCTCCTTCCGGGCATGGGGTAGAAGGGCGCAAGCCCGGAGGGGAATACGGCCTTGAATACATAGAAGCCCAGGGCGCGTATCGCGCCGGCTATTCTCATCCAAAGCGGGTAGATCTCGATAGGCACAATCGCCCCTCCCGAGCGCTGCGCAAGGAGGGTCAGGACCGAAGATGCGGCGCTCAGGGCGAAGAAAGGGGCCTTTTCCAATAATGCCATGACCGGCCTGTCCTTGAGCCTACCGAGGGGGAAGAGGTCGAGTATCAGGAGCACTACAGGGAAGGTAACGGCCATGGGCTTGCTCGCAAGCGAAAGCGCAAAAAGCGCGAGCGAGGCCAGGTACCAGCCCCGGCTTGAGGCGGTTGCGTAGCGTAGATACGAGAGCGCCGCAAGGAGGAAGAAGAACGCGCAGAGGAGGTCCTTCCTTTCGGATACCCATGCGACCGATTCGACGTGCACCGGGTGCAGGCCGAAAAGGGCGGCTGTAACGGCCGCCGCCAGCAGCGGTGCTTTTATACCCGCAAGCGAGGCGACCCGGAAGGCCAGGAGCGCGGCAATGCCCGTATTAAGGGCGTGGAGGACGTTGTTAGTAAGATGGTATCCGAAGGGGTCCTTTCCCCAGATGGCGTAGTCGAGCGCGTATGAAAAGAGGGTAAGGGGATGCCAGTTCGCCGAATAGAATGAGGTGAGCATGAACCGGACAGAGGGGCCGTCGAGCGAGCGTATGTAAGGGTTCTCAAGGACGTATACGGGATCATCCCAGTTTACGAACCCGTGCCAGAGCGACGGGGCATAGACGAGGAATGCGGCCAGGGCAGAAAACGCGGCAACGGCCAGGACCCGGGTGTTCCGTTTATTGTTCATCTCTCATTCGATTGTGGAAAAAATTCAACGCGCCTCTTCACGGATATGGGTAAGCGCTTCGGAAAGGCCGAGCCCCGCGGCGGCCTTGAAATGCACGGAGGCTTCGGCCGGGTCCCCGGCCTTATTGTACGCGAGCCCCAGGTTAAGGTGCGTGCGCGCATCATCCGGCTTGAGCAGAAGCGCCTGTTTAAAATCCGCAATGGCTTGGCCGTATTCGCCGGTCGCTGCGTGGGCCTCACCCCTCCTTGAGTACGCGATTCCGTTATCTGGGCCGAGATCTATCAAGGCGGTAAGGGTCTTTACGGCCTCCTGGTGCCTGCCCATGAGGGCCAGGGCGCGCGCCTTGTTTGAATATCCTTTGGGCTCCTTCGGGTTGGACCTTATCGCCGCATTGAAATCGGCAATCGCTGCGTCCATAAGGCCGAGCTCCGCGTGCGCTATCCCCCGCATGATATAAGCGTCCGTATAGCGCCTGTCAATGTTTATCGCGGCTGAAAAGTCCTCGACGGCCCCGCGGAGGTCGCCCATATGGGTCTTTGCGCGCGCTCTGCCGAAATAGGCCGGCGCGGCCTTCGGGTCAAGCCTGAGCGCCTCGCTAAAATCGGAAAGCGCGGGGCCTGCCATCCCGACTTCCGAGTAGGCGGTCCCCCTCGCGATATACGCCTCCGAGTACTTCGGGTTTGTATCGATTGCAATTGAGAAATCCTCGATAGCGCCCCGGTAGTCGTTCATCGCGATCCTGGTGTGGGCCCTGTGGCTGTAGATGAAAGACACCCCTGGCGCGAGCCTCACGGCCTCGTCCAGGTCTGCAAGCGATTCCTTGTTCATGCCGAGGTCCTTGTATGTGACCCCCCTCTTGTTGTAACCGAAAAAGTGGTCCGGATAGAGCTCTACCTGGCGGGACCAGAGGGAGAGAGAGTCCTTCCATATCGCCGCCTGGCTGATGGTCCCGTATCCGAGGAGCGCCAGGAGGGCCAGCGCCCCTGCCGTGAACGGCGCCTCAAGCCTTCTTCCCCTCCCGGCCAAAAGAGACAAGACCCCGCCGAGGAGGAAAAATAGCCCCAGGGTCGGGAGATAGGTGTACCTGTCGGCGGCCGCCTGCTCCCCGGCCTTTATGATGCCGGAGACCGGGGCGAGCGTTACGAGATAGAATAGCCAGGCCGCGAGCGGGGCCCTGCTGAACCTGAGGAGATAGATGCAGACGCCCGTAATGAAGGCGGCTATTAAGCCATATACGATGATTGTAAGGGGCCCGGCGCTGAAGTCCACGGGGTAGACCGGTGCGAGCCCGATGGGGATGATGAGCTTGTAAAGATAGAAGACGACCGCCCTTGATGCTATGGCGAGCTTCGCGGCAAAGCCCATGGATATTACCGCGCCTACGGTCTTCTGGGTCAGCATGGTCACGACCCCTAGCAAAGCGCTAAGCACCAGGAAGGGTACCTTCTCAATAAGGGCCCGCCTTAGCCCCGGGCCTGCAAGGCGTCTCAAAGGATAATAGTCGATTATAAGGAGCGCTAAAGGCACTGTCACCGCCATGGGCTTACTGAGGAGCGCCAGGATGAAAAACACAATGCTCAGGGCGTAATGGCGCTTAAGACGCCTTTCCGAGTACCTGAAATACATAAGAAATGTAAGGAGGATGAAAAAGACCGAGAGGACGTCCTTTCTTTCCGAGACCCATGCGACGGACTCGACGTGCATGGGATGAAGCCCGAACAGGAGGGCCGGAATGCCCACGAGGAGAAATACGGGCCTTTGGCTTAAGTCCTTGCGGGCGGCGATTGCGATCCTGAACGAGAGCGCCCCGGCAAGGAACGTGTTCAGGGCATGGAATATCGAGTTGGTCAGGTGGAAGCCGAAGGGGTTTCGTCCCCAGACCAGGTAATCGATAGCGAGGGAGGACATGGTCAGGGGGTGCCAGTTGCCGCCAGTCGAGCTCGTAAGAAGATCGAGCCATGCTGAAATGCCGCCCGTCCAGCCGGACTCAATCGCAAGGATATAAGGGTTCTTGAAGACGTAGTAAGGGTCGTCCCAGTTGACGAATCCGTTCCAGAGGGAAGGGACATACGCGGCGAAGGTCAGTGCCGCGATAACGGCTGCTGGAAGGAAAGGGCTTTTTTTCATGAGGGACCAGGACCGGGCTTAAATTAAAACACGAAGATGAGCGGTTTTCCAAAAAAGCGAACGCCGCGATATTATCCCTGAAAAGACAAGCAAAGTCAAAACGTTTGAGAATCGTGCGCCTCCTTTTCGGTTGACACCCCGCAATCCTTTTTGAGATAATCCCCGTGCACCTATTCCGTTTAACGGACCCTTTCCCTATGCTGCTTGGAAAAAAAATAGCCGTAGTCCTTCCGGCCTACCACGCAGGAAAGACCCTCGAAAAGACCTATAGAGAAATCCCGCTGGACATCGTGGACGAGGTCGTGCTGGTGGACGACTGCTCTGGCGACAATACGGTCGAGGTCGCGCGGAAACTCGGCATAAGAAATGTATTCGTGCACGACAAGAACAAGGGCTACGGCGGAAACCAGAAGACCTGCTATGCGCAGGCTATGGCGCTCAACGCCGACATAGTCGTAATGGTGCACCCGGACTACCAGTACACCCCGAAGCTCATAACCGCGATGGCCTCGATGATAGCCTCGGGCGAGTATGACCTTGTGCTCGCTTCGCGCATCCTGGGCACCGGGGCCTTGAAGGGCGGGATGCCGGTCTACAAATACATCGCGAACAGGTTCCTAACCCTTATCGAGAACATACTCCTCAGCGAAAAACTCTCCGAGTACCACACGGGCTACAGGGCCTTCTCAAGGAAGGTGCTGGAGACCCTTCCGCTTGAGGAGAACTCCGACGATTTCGTCTTCGACAACCAGATGCTCGCGCAATCGGTCTGGTTCGGCTTCCGTATAGGCGAGATAAGCTGCCCGACCAAGTATTTCAAGGAGGCCTCATCCATCAATTTCAGGAGGAGCGTCATATACGGCTTCGGCGTCCTCGGCACTGCATTGAAGTTCAGGCTCCAGAAGCTCGGGCTTAAAAGCTACGGGATCTTCGATAACAAAGGTAAAAAGCTCGCCTCGCAAAAGATACAGCCCCAGTTCCGGTAGTCGTTTCCCCGTGGATACTTTCCAGGCCTAAAACAGAAGAGCCCCGCCGTTTCCGGCGGGGCTCTTTCCCTATTGATTACGGTTGATTACAGTCCCTTGAAGGCCCTTTCAGCGGCCTCCAGGGTCTTGTCAAGGTCTGCCCTGGTATGGGAGAGGCCGACGAATACGGCCTCGAACTGGGAGGGCGGAAGGTATATCCCGCTCTTGAGCATCCGCGTGAAGTACTTCCCGAACCTCGCGGTATCCGAGCCTTTGGCGTCCAGCCAGTTCGTGACGGGCTTTTCCGAGAAAAAGAGCGTAAACATGGACCCTGCTACCGCCGTATGCACCGGCACCCCGCGCCTCTTCGCTATTTCACCGAGCCCATCGGCGAGATAATTGGTGGATTTGTAGAGCTTGTCGTAGACGCCTCTTCCCTGGAGGAGCTTAAGAGTCTCTATCCCGGCGGTCATGGCCAGCGGGTTACCCGAGAGGGTCCCCGCCTGGTAGACCGGGCCTGAAGGCGAAAGCTTCTCCATTATGGCCCTCTTGCCTCCGAAAGCGCCGACAGGGAGGCCGCCGCCTATGACCTTGCCCAGGCAGGTAAGGTCGGGATCGATAGAGTATACCTTCTGCGCCCCGCCGTAGCAGAGCCTGAAGCCGCTCATGACCTCGTCCATTATAAGTAGGGCGCCGTATTTTTTACAGAGCGCCTTAAGGCCCGAGAGGAAGCCTTCCTTGGGGAGCACGACCCCCATGTTGCCGGGAACGCCCTCGACAATGACGCAGGCTATGCCCTTGGGAGCCTTCTCGAAGACCGCCTTCACCGAGCCGAGGTCGTTGTAGGTGGCGTTATAGGTGTGCTTGGCGAGGTCGGCTACGACCCCGGGGCTGTCCGGCACGCCCAGGGTCGCGGCGCCCGAGCCTGCCTTTACGAGGAGGCTGTCGGCATGGCCGTGATAGCAGCCCTCGAACTTTATGATCCCGTCCCGTCCCGTGTGGGCCCTGGCAAGGCGGATGGCGCTCATAGTGGCCTCTGTCCCGGAGCTTACGAACCGTACCATCTCCATGGAGGGGAAAGCCTTCCGCGTCATCTCCGCCAAGGTGACCTCAAGCGGGGTCGGCGCGCCGTAGCTCGTGCCCCGGTCCACCGCCTTCTTTATGGCCTGCGAGACCTTCGGGTGGGCGTGCCCGAGTATCATGGGCCCCCACGAACCTATGTAGTCGACGTACTCGTTCCCGTCTATATCGTATATTCTCGAGCCTTTTGCCCTGGAGATGAAAACGGGCCCCCCGCCCACGGCCTTGAACGCGCGCACGGGGCTGTTCACCCCGCCGGGGATGAGCTTCACTGCTTTCCTTAAGACCTGAGCGGACTTTTTCGTGCCCATCGCTCTCTCCTTTTAGCCTGATTTTTCAGGGTTCTTCGGCCTTATATCCTACCCGAAGGGTTGAACGCGTGTCAACGCCAATTTAGTCCTTTTCCAAAGTAGAATGGCATAATATAATGCGGAACGTTTCATTTGATCGTAACCTGGCGGCCGGCATACGGCTGTAAACGGCTGCGGGTCAGCATGCGGCTTAAAAAGCATCCGGAAAAAGGAGGTTTGTGAATGAAGAGAAAAGCTCTGTTGATTGTCCTTGCCGCAATGGCCGGGGTGGCTGGGGCCGCGACCGCAGGAGCCGCCGAGTTCGCCTTCGGCGAGGAGACTAAAGGGATCACATTGACCCAGGGCGAGAGCGACCTCACGATACGGGTGAGGCTCCAGCCGAGGTTCGACTTCGGGGACATAATTACGAGCACCGGTAATGACTCATACGCGACCGAGAGCGACATGTATTTCAGGAGGGCGCGCCTGGAGATGGGCGGCAACCTCGTATCGAAAAAGATAAAGTACAACGTGACATTTGACGCCGACAAGTGGGACAAGGCCGGGAATAACAACAAGGTTTCCCTCAAGTACGCCTATGTCGCCCTTACCCCGGACGAGGCCTATTCCTTCATGTTCGGAAAGGAGAAGCTCCCGTACTCGAGGGAAGAGCTTATATCAAGCTCGACCCTACTTTTCATCGAGCGTCCGGCCTCTGTCGATGCGTCGAGGGACGTTTTCGGCGCGAGCAACGCCTATTACCAGCCCAAGGCCGCCGTATACGGGAAGCTCCTTGAGGGGGCTATCGGCTATGAGGTTGCCGTGGCAGACGGGTGGCAGAACGGGGAGACGATACGGACAGGAGCGACTGTCTACAAGGCCGCGCCCTTTCTTGCAACCAGGGTCGAGATATCGCCCACCGGCTGGGTAGAGACCAAAAAGCAAGGCTCGTATCTTGGCAAGGGGCAGCACATAACCGCCGGCGTGAGCCTCGCAGTGCAGAACGACATAGATTACGCGACCGGCGGCGGGGAGGACAGGACCCTCTGGGGAGTAGATGTATCGACGCACCTCCAGGGCCTTACCGCGAGCGCCGAATATATTTCCTGGGAAGTGGACTCGAGCGCCTTCGGAGAGACCAGGCCCGAAGGCTGGTTCCTGCAGGGCGGATATTTCATCGAGGGGCTCAATATCGAGCCCGCGGCCAGGTACGAGGTCTTTGACGAAAATGCCAAGGCCGCTGACATGAAAGAGCGGACCCTGACCCTGGGAGCCAACTGGTACGGCAAGGGGCACAGCTTGAAGGTGCAGGCAAACTGGGCGCATACCCGGTTCGAGTCCAATGCGAGCGGCGCGCTTCCCAACGACAAGTCAAGGGACATACTGCAGATACAGGGGCAGTTATATTTCTAGCTTGATTAGCGGGAGGTGCGCTTCGCGCACCCCCCAATGCCTTTTGCGCCCACAGCGCTTTCGGTAGTATAACAAAAGGCCTTTTCCGCGCTTTCGCGCGGGTTCGAGGGGCTCGCGCTAGCCCCCTCCCCTTCCTCGTGAACGGGCCCCCAAAGTCGCTTCGCTCTTGGCTGCCCCGACCCGTTAACACTCCTCCTATTGTTTTTTAGAAACAACCCGGGCATAAGGTGGAGCGAACATAGGGATGGGGGAAGGGCGGGCGAGGCGGGGCAGCAGGAGCGAGGCCCAAGGCCGAGCGACATAAGGGCCGAGCCGGAGGATGGAGGCGGAATGAGAGCGGAGCCTTATGCCAAAAAAGCGCGGCAGCGCGTTAAATGGTTTTTTTGAAATGACTGATACTAAATGCATAGTCTCCATATTTCTCAGAATTACTGAAAGGAACGGTGTGCTTTTTTCAAAATTGGGAATGGAAAGGCTTTATCCTGGCTTGAGAAAAGAGACGATCAACCCCCTTTTTCCATAGCGTAACCCTCCTGTAACACGGCTGTAACATTTCTCCTGTACAGTCTTGTCAAAAAGCGGAACAAAAAGGAAACCTGATATGAAAAAGATACTACTTTTAGCGATAATCTTCCTGGGATTGACGGTCGGCACGGCATCGGCCCAGCTCATAAACGGCGCTGGCGCGACCTTCCCTTACCCGCTCTACTCAAAGTGGGCATATGAATACAACAGGGCGAGCGGCGTGAGGCTCAACTACCAGTCCATAGGTAGCGGAGGCGGAATAAGGCAGGTCACGGCAGGCACAGTGGATTTCGGCGCGTCTGATGCGCCCCTTGGCGCCAAGGAGCTCGGGGACGCGGGCCTCGTACAGTTCCCGATGGCGGTCGGCGGGGTCGTGCCGGTTGTGAACCTCGAAGGAGTGAGGCCCGGTAGCCTCCAGCTCACTGGAGAGGTCCTGGCGGATATCTACCTCGGTAAAATAACCAAATGGAATGACCAGCGGATAGCCGCGCTCAATCCCGGAGTGAAGCTCCCTGACGCCAAGATAACCGTTGTGCACCGCTCTGACGGAAGCGGCACGACGTGGATATTCGCGAACTACCTCTCAAAGGTAAGCCCCGAATGGAAGAGCAAGGTGGGCTTCGGAACGGCGGTCAACTGGCCCGCTGGCGTCGGCGGCAAGGGGAACGAGGGTGTCGCCATGTACGTAAAGAGGATGAAGAACTCTATCGGATACGTCGAGTACGCGTACGCCATCCAGAATAAGCTCACCTATACGAAGCTCAGGAATAATGCCGGGAGCTTTACCGAGCCATCGATGGAGACGTTCCAGTCAGCCGCGGCCAACGCCGACTGGAAGGGCACGCCTGGTTTCGGCGTAGTCCTTACGGACCAGCCCGGAAAAGACTCGTGGCCCATTGCCGGGGCGACTTTCATACTCGTAAAGAAAAACCAGTCGGACTGCAAGAAGGCGGAAGAGGTCTTGAAGTTCTTCGATTGGGCCTACAGGAACGGGACGGACATGGCGAAGTCCCTCGACTATGTGCCCATCCCGCCCGCCGTATACGGCCTCATGGAGGCCGCATGGGCTCGGGAGATAAGATGCAACTCTCAGCCGGTCTGGGGTAAATAGGATTTCAAGCCGCCCCGCAAGGGGCGGCTTTTTTGTGGAAACCGCGAACCTTTTGGAATAATATCAAGGCGATGCCGGAAAAAGCAGACGAGAAGGTACGGATGCCGTTAAGAGATATCCCCGAGAAACTGGCTTCGGACAATGGCCCTGTAGCCGCAGCCCGCAGGTACGCCGCAGCCAGGGCAGGGGACGCGGTATTCAAGGGCGCGGCCTGGTTCTTCGCCGCCTCGGTCATCGCCCTGATGATCCTCATATTCGTCATCCTACTTAAAGAGTCCTGGCTATCGATAAAGACCTTCGGCGTCGGTTTCCTTACAAGCTCCACATGGGACCCGGTAAGCCTCCAATTCGGGGCGCTACCGTCCATTTACGGCACGCTGGTCTCGTCCGCGATAGCGATAATAATAGCGCTCCCCATAAGCATCGGAATAGCTATATTCCTCACGGAGATGGCCCCGAAGCGCGTAAGCGGGCCGGTTGGGTCGGCAATCGAGCTCCTGGCCTCGATACCGAGCATCATCTACGGCATGTGGGGGCTTTTCGTATTCGCCCCCATACTTTCCGAGCATGTCGAGCCGTTCCTGATCGACCGGCTGGGCTTCATCCCGCTATTTTCAGGCGCGCCGCTCGGCATAGGCATGCTTCCTGCGGGCTTCATACTCGCCATAATGATAATCCCCTTCATATCTTCGGTCACGAGGGACATCTTCCGCATGGTCCCGCCCATGCTGAAGGAATCCGGCTACGGCGTCGGCGCCACGAAGTGGGAGGTGATCCGGAAGATAGTGATACCGTACACAAGGTCCGGGATAATAGGGGCCGTGATACTGGGTCTCGGCAGGGCGCTCGGGGAGACGATGGCCGTGACCTTCCTCATCGGTAACGCCCAGAACATAAGCCTCTCGCTCCTTGACCCGGCAACTTCCATTTCGGCAACGCTCGCGAACGAGTTCACCGAGGCCTTCGAGGACCTTTATCTATCGAGCCTCGTGGAGCTCGGCCTCATCCTCTTCCTCATAACGTTCGTGGTGCTCGCAATTGCGAAGCTCCTCATCGCAAGGTTCTCGTACCAGGGCGGGAAATTTTAGATGAACGCGCATTATATAAAAAGGATGCTCGCCAATTACGGGGCGCTTACGCTTTCGGCCCTCTCGGCCGTCTTCGGAATATTCTTTCTCTTCTGGATATTGAAGGACGTGTT
The DNA here is from genome assembly GCA_019912665.1 of Deltaproteobacteria bacterium. Taxonomy (NCBI): domain Bacteria; kingdom Pseudomonadati; phylum Myxococcota; class Myxococcia; species Deltaproteobacteria bacterium. The sequence goes on along the minus strand of JAIOIE010000021.1, from coordinate 356,257 downwards.
CGTCCTGGGCTTTAGCGCCATAAATGTAGATTTCTTCACCCAGCTCCCTGCTCCGGCGGGAATGGAAGGTGGAGGGCTAGCGAACGCCATTGCCGGGACCTTCCTCATAACCGTGCTCGCCACCATCATCGGCGTACCGGCAGGCATAATGGCAGGCACGTACCTTTCCGAATACGGCCGTAAGAGCAGGATGGCATCTGTCGTGCGGTTCATATCCGACATCCTCGTAAGCGCGCCGTCGATAGTCATAGGCGTCTTCATCTACGCCCTGCTAGTCAAGCCCTTCGGCGGCTTCTCGGCTATCGCAGGTGCGGCGGCCCTCGCCATAATCATGCTCCCGGTTGTCATAAGGACCGCCGAGGAGATGCTTAAGCTCGTTCCGGACGCGACGAGGGAGGCGGCACTTGCCCTCGGCGCGCCGCACTGGAAGGTCACTGTGCAGGTCGTCTACAGGGGGGCCGTCCGCGGCATAGTGACTGGCGTTATGCTGGCTGTCGCCCGGGTCTCGGGCGAGACAGCGCCGCTCCTATTCACCTCCTTCAATAACTCCTTCTGGAACTTCAGCCTCACGGAGCCCACGGCCACGCTCACGGTCACGATTTTCAACTACGCCATGGGCCCCTACGAGGACTGGCACCAGAAGGCGTGGGCCGCGGCCCTTCTTATAACGGCTATTGTGTTGCTTGTGAACATGATTTCAAGGATAATAGTGAGAGGCAAGGCTGGATAATGAAAGACAAGCTGACTATAAAGGACCTTAATTTCTGGTACGGCGACAAGCACGCCCTGAAGGATATAAACCTTCATATCAGGGAAAAGCAGATAACCGCCCTCATCGGGCCTTCCGGGTGCGGGAAGACGACCTTCCTCCGGTGCCTTAACAGGATGCACGACCTCTATCCCGGGAACAGATATGAGGGCGAGATACTCCTTGAGGGAAGGAACATACTGGAGAAGGGGCTCGACCTTATTAAGCTACGGGGCAAGATAGGCATGGTCTTCCAGAAGCCCACTCCCTTCCCCATGTCCATTTACGAGAACATCGCCTTCGGGCTTAAGCTCATGGGCTTAAAGAGCAAGGGCGAGATATCCGGGAGGGTCGAGAAGGCCTTGAAGGACTCCGCCCTGTGGGACGAGATAAGCGAGCGGCTCCACGGCCCGGCCCTATCCCTCTCCGGCGGGCAACAGCAGAGGCTCTGCATAGCGAGGGCCATCGCGGTCGAGCCCGAGGTCATATTGATGGACGAGCCTTGCTCGGCACTCGACCCGGTCGCCACAGCCAAGATAGAGGACCTCATGACCGGCATAAAGGAGAACTATACGGTCGTGATCGTCACGCACAACATGCAGCAGGCCGCGAGGGTTTCCGAGTACACCGGTTTTTTCATGCTCGGCGAAGTCGTGGAGTTCGACACCACCGAGAAGATATTCACGGCCCCGGCAAACAAGCTCACCGAGGATTATATAACCGGACGTTTCGGCTAGGCTTTTAAGGAGGGATGATGACCCGCGAAGCGTATCATAAGTCGATAAAGGGCCTCGAAGCCGACCTTCAGCAGATGGCCGGCCTGGTCGTTGACGCCATAAAGGGCTCGATGGAGGCCCTGAAGGCCAGGGACCTTGAGAAGTCCCGCCACATAGTGCGTAACGACATGGAGATAAACAGGAAGCGTTTCCAGATAGAGGAGAAGTGCATTAGCCTCATCGCGACCCAGCAGCCCATGGCCGTGGACCTCCGGATACTCGCGGCCATAATAAACATAATAACCGACCTCGAGCGCATCGGCGACCACGCCGAGGGCATCGCGAAGATAAGCATATCCATAGGCGACGAGCCGCTTGTTAAGCCCTTGATCGACATGCCGCTAATGTCCGAAAAGGCGGTCTCCATGCTCGAGAGGTGCATGAAGGCCTTTATCGAAAGGGACGTGAAGACCGCCAGGGAGATATGCAACGAGGACGACGAGGTCGACGCCTATTACGACAAGATATACAACGATCTCGTGCTTCTCATGATAGATAACCCGAAGCTCATAAAGGACGCGACCTACCTCATCTGGGCCGCGCACAATATCGAGAGGATGGCGGATAGGGTCACGAACATCGCGGAGAGGGTTGTTTATATGGTGACGGGGAAGATGGAGGAGATGAACGTCTCGAAGTATTAGTTCAGCTGAAAAACGCCCGTCTGCTTTGTTGCCTTCGTCGCTCCGCTGCTCACATACCGAAAAAGTATGCTCCGCTGCTCGCTCCTCGGCGCCTCGCACCCGGGCATTTTTGAGCTGAACTAAATAAGCAAAAAAGGCGAGGTCAAAAGACCTCGCCTTTTTATCTATCCCGGTATTTTGTTTGTTTCTTAATTAAGCCCCTGCCTTTACGCTCTCACGCAAAAGCGGAAACCCCAGTTCCTCCCTCGTTTTCAAATACCCCTCGGCGCAGCCTCTGGCAAGAGCCCTTACGCGGCCTATGAACCGGGTCCTTTCGGCAACGCTTATCGCGCCTCTCGCATCGAGGAGGTTGAAGGAGTGGGAGCATTTGAGGCAGTAGTCGTAGGCCGGAAGATATAGCCCCTTTTCCATGAGCTTTCCGCACTCCTTTTCGTACATGTCGAAAAGGGTAAAGAGCATCTTGGTATCGGCCTCCTCGAAGTTGTGCTTCGAGTACTCTATCTCGGTCTGCTTGTGGACGTCTCCGTAATTGACGTCCTTCGTCCATTTAAGGTCGTAGACGTTGTCAACGCCCTGGAGGTACATGGTTATCCTCTCAAGGCCGTAGGTTATCTCGCCTGAGACGGGCTTCAGATCAATGCCGCCAGCCTGCTGGAAGTAGGTGAACTGCGTAATCTCCATGCCGTCGAGCCAGACCTCCCAGCCGAGTCCCCACGCGCCGAGGGTAGGGGACTCCCAGTCGTCCTCGACAAACCGAATGTCGTGGGCCAGAGGGTCTATGCCGAGGGCACGGAGGCTGTCGAGGTAGATATCCTGTATCTCGTCGGGCGAGGGCTTCAGTATCACCTGGAACTGGTAATAGTGCTGGAGCCTGTTCGGGTTCTCGCCGTACCTGCCGTCCGTGGGGCGCCTCGATGGCTCGACATACGCCGCCTTCCACGGCTCCGGCCCGAGCACCTTCAGGAAGGTGGCCGGGTGGAATGTGCCCGCGCCCTTTTCAACATCATAGGGCTGCATTATGACGCAGCCCCTCTCGGCCCAGAACCTCTGAAGGGTCAGTATTACATCCTGGAAATACATCAATAATCCTCCAATTCAGGGCTTTGAAAAAGCACTGGCCCTGTGCCATTCTACAAAAAATAGAGCCTTGAAGTCAAAAATGAATTCCCCGCTCATCCCCTCCCGCCTGATTAAATAAGGGGAGGGGAGTTCTTGATCATCCCCCTTTTTCAAAGGGCGATGAGAGGGGCATTTTTCAAATGTTCTTAATCCCCCCTCCCCCCTTTAGGAAAGGGGGGGGAAGTAACGGGACAGCACTGTCCCCCCTGGAAAAGGGAGCGATTCATGCCGAACACCCGGCCATACGGAGCTTGGCCATGAAGCGCCGGGTCTTGAGCTCTTTTCCGAGCTGGAATTTGATGAAGTCGGAGAGAATGCGCTCGCTCTCATCGAGAAAGGCCCTGTCCGGCCGCAGGCGTCCGAGCTTTCCCTCTTCGAATCGCGCGGCCATCGAGAGGAGGCCGGCTGTCCCCGGAGATAGCGGTATGAGGCCGCTTATCCCTGTTGAGCAGCTCCTGCATACTGTGCCGCCCCTGTCGGAGCTGAAAAAGAGCCTCTCGCCTTCATGCGCCTTCCTGCATACCACGCACCCGTTGAGGTGCGGTAGATACCCCGTATGGGAAAGGAGCCGTATCTCGAAGAACCTTAAGCATTCCGGGCCGGGGCTGTCCTCGAGCATCTTCAAGAACGCCGCAAGCTCGCGGTAGACCGCCGGGAGCGCCTGCCCCTCTCGCGTCATCTCGGATGCGAGCTCAAGCATGTAGCAGGCCTCCGAGTACCTTTCTATGTCGCCCCTGAGCCCGGGGAACGCGTCTATAAGGGAAGCGTCCTCGACCCGGGCAAGGTCGCTGGTCCCGTTGTGGAAAAAAAGGATATCGATATGGGATGCGGGGTCGAGGTTCCCGACGAAGCGCTTTCTCGACCTCCGGGCGCCCTTGGCAATGCCGCTCATCTTGCCGCGCCCCAGGGTGTAGAAAGTGAGTATGCGGTCGGACTCCCCGTAGTCCACGGAATTGAGGACTATGGCCCTGTCTTTATAGGCGCCGCGCTTCATGCTAAAGGAGGCCCGTTTTCATGAAGATGGTCGCGAGGCCGAGGAATGTGAAGAACCCGCCCACGTCGGTAGAGGCCGTTACGAATATGCTCGAGGATATGGCCGGGTCGAAGTTATATCTTTTTAATATCAGCGGCATTATCGAGCCTATGAGCCCGGCAACCATCATGTTAGCTATCATGGCGAGGAAAAGGAGGAGGCCCACATAGACGCTCGCGCCGAGGAGAAAGGCTATGAGGCCCGCGACAGCGCCGGTAAGGAAGCCGTTCGAGAAGCCGACGGCGACCTCCTTCATGAGCACCCATTTGGCGTTCTTGTATGTTATCTCCCCGAGGGCCAGCGCCCTCACGATTACGGTTATGGTCTGGGTGGCCGCGTTCCCGCCCATGCCCGCCACTATGGGCATGAGGACCGCGAGTATGACGAGCTGCTCGATGGTGCCCTCGAAGATCTTCACGACCCCGGCGGCTGCCGAGGCCGTGACGAGGTTAAGAAAAAGCCAGGGCACCCTCATCCGTATGGCCCTGGAAGGCGGGTCGAGCGCCCGTGCGCCTATGTTGAGGCCCGCCATCTTATAAAAGTCCTCGAATATCTCCTCCTCGAGGACGTCCACTATGTCGTCTATCGTAATACGGCCGACGAGCCTGCCGTCGTTATCCACGACCGGGACCGATATGAGGTCGTATTTCTGGAAGAGCTTTGCGACCTCCTCCTGGTCCATGTCCGTCCGGACGCGTATGGCGTCCCTGTTGGTTATCTCGATTATACGGGTCTTAGGCCCGGCCAGTATGAGCCTGTCGAGAGGGACCGCGCCCACGAGCCTGCCGCCGTGGTCCATCACGAAGACGCTCGATATGTTCTCTATGACTGCGGCTTTTCTCCTTACCTCCTCTATCGTCTCCTCGACGGTCGCGGTCTCCGGGACCGAAGCCAGCTCCGCCTGCATCTTGCCGCCCGCGGTGTCTTCGGGGTAGACGAGGAGCTTCTGTACGGCGATTGCTTCCTGCCGGTCGATACCCTCGAGCACCTGCCGCGCGTCCTCGACCGGAAGCTCGGAGATGACGTCCGCCGCGTCGTCGGTCTCCATCTCGTGGACGACCTCGATGAGCTCTTCCGAAGATATGGAGGAGATGAGGACCTTCCTCAGGCGCTCATCGACTTCAAGGATGACAGCCGAGGCCTGCTCAGGAGGAAGTAGCCTGAAGACCCGCATGGCCTCCTCTTCATCGAGCGAGCCCAGAAGCCTCCCTATATCCGAGGAATGGAGTTTTTCAAGCAGGCCGCTTATTTCGGAGTCGCGGCCCTCCTCGAGGTGGCCTCTTATTTCGTCAGTATGGTCGTTTTTGGCTTCGACGCTCATGTTCAAGGCTCTTTAGGAACGAACGGATTCTGGTCCCGAAATGGGTCGCTTTAAGCGGAAATCCGATAACCACGGCAGGCTGTCGCTAATCAAGGATATTCCTGAAAAATTAGCACCGGTGCAGATATAAGTCAATAGGGAATAAGGAGATTTTGGGGCTGGATTGTTGCTGATGGGTGCGGAAGCTATCTTTCGAGGAAGAACGGCCCCGGGACGGTCCGCATGACGTGCTCGGTGGTGGAGCCGAGGACCATCTCCACGAGCCTCGAATGATGCGAGGTGCCCATGAAGAGGAGGTCGTGCCCGTTGTCCTTATAGTAGTTCTCGATGACAATGGGCGGGTCGCCCTTCCTGTGGACGAAGCTCGCCTGGATTCCATAGGGCTTAAGGTATGTGCGGGCGTCATTGAGGATCGGGTCTTCCTCCTCAGAGGAGGAAACCGTAAGGACAGTAAGCGAGAGGTCCAGGGTCTTTGCCCATTCGGCTGCGGAGTGCATTGCCCTGCTCGCGTTGGGGCTGCCGTCGTACGCGAGAAGCGGTTTTTTCGGCTCGGTGAAGCGCTCGGGCACTATGAGGACCGGCTTGGGCGACCTCCGGAGCACGCTCTCGGTAGTCGAGCCGAGGAGCCCGTACTCGAACCGGGCGTTGACGCCCCGCCTGCCGATGACGACCAGGTCCGCGACTTTGGCCTTGTCTATTATCTCGTTAGCTACTACTCCAAAGGTTATCTGGGATTCGCAGGCTGTCCCGTTCTCCTTGCAGGCGTCCTCGAACGCGGAAAGAATGGTCTTGCCCCTGGCCTCAAGGGCCTCGCGCATCCTCGTCGAAAAATTGAGGAACGGCTCGAAGCCGAGGGAGCCCGAAATGTCGTGAAGGAACGGCCCCTCGAGTGAGACGACGTCCACCACGTTAATGCCGACAAGTCCGGCGCCGAACCTCGACGAAAGCCACATCGAGTAGTCCAGCGCCGACTTGCCGTAAACTGATCCGTCCTGCGGGACGAGTATCGTCTTTATCATGCCAGCGCCGGCTCGCCCATATTGGATGCTTCCACAGTCACTTCGCCCCTGTCCGCGTCCACCTTGAAGAAGTCCCCCTCCTTCCACTTGAGGGTTATGGGGACCTTAATCTTCTCGTCCACGTGCCTCTTCAGGAACCTTGCACCGTACCGCTGGTTATAACCCTTATCGACCAGAACGTCAACCGCTTTTTCGGTGACCGAGAGGTGCTTGCCGTAGCCTTCCATGTGCTCGCGTATCTTTTCGAGGTACATGAGCGTAAGCTGCCTGACTTCATTCCTCGTAAGCGGCGTGAAGACTATGACGTCGTCGATGCGGTTAAGGAACTCGGGGCTAAGGGTGTTCTCCACCTCTTTTATTATGTCCTTTTTGTAGGACCGGGCGTCAACCTCGCCCTCGGTCATGAAGCCCAGCGGTTTCACGTATTTCCTGAAGACGTCCGCGCCGAGGTTGCTTGTCATTATTATGACGGTGTCGCTGAAGTAAACCCTTTTCCCCCTGCCGTCCGTGAGCCATCCCTCGTCAAAGACCTGGAGGAAGAGGTTAAGGACGAACGGGTGGGCCTTCTCCACCTCGTCAAGGAGCACTACCGAGTAGGGGTTTTCGCGGACCGGGTTGGTGAGGAGTCCTCCCCGCTCCGAGCCGACTATGCCCCTCGGCATGCCGATGAGCTTATCTACCGCCACGCCCGAGTCCTTGTACTCGCTCATGTCGAGGCGTATCATCTTCTTTTCGTCGCCGAAGAGGAAGTCCGCGAGAGATTTGGCAAGCTCGGTCTTCCCGACGCCCGTGGGGCCGAGGAAAAGGAGCACGCCGTCGGGCCTTGCGAAGTTCTCTTTCAAGGGGCCCTTGTTGAGCCTGAGCCTCTTCGAGAGGGCGTTAATGGCCTCCTTCTGGCCCACGACCCTTCTCGCAAGGGTCTTCTCCATGTCCTTGAACCTGCCGACAGTGTCCCTGAAGATCATGTCCCTGGGTATGCGCGTCTCCTTGGAGATGACCTCTATTATGTCGTCCGGGCCCACGGGCTCGGACGGCCTGTTTATCTCGACCTTTACGCAGGAGGTATCGAGCCAGCCGATGACCTTGTCCGGCATCTTGAGGCTGCGCATGTATCTCTGGCTCATGTCGAGCCCGGTCTCAATGGCCTCGTCCATGACCTTGACCGAGTAGCTCTTCTCAAGCCGCGGCCTTATGCCGTAAAGTATCTTCCTCGTCTCATCGACGGACGGCTCCTGTATGTGGACGAGCCTGAACCTCCGTGCGAGCGCCTCGTCCTCCGCTATGAACTCCTTGTACTCGGAAAGGGTGGTCGCGCCTATTATCTGGACCTCGCCCCTCGAAAGAGTCGATTTGAAGATATTGGCCGCGTCGGACGGCACGCCCATTGCCGAACCCGCGCCGATTAGCGTATGGGCCTCGTCGATAAAGAAGATGATGTTCTTTCTCTCCTTTATCTCCTTTATTATCTTCTCTATCCTGTCCTCGAACATGCCCCTGAAGATGGTCCCGGCGACTACCGAGTTCATCTGCAGGTTCACTATCTGCTTGTCCCTCAAGCGCTTGGGGACCCTCTTCGGCTCGAGCTCTATCCTCCTTGCGAGCCCCTCGACCACAGCTGTCTTCCCCACGCCCGGCTCGCCGATTATCATCACGGAGTTCGAGCGTTCCATGTGGCAGAGTATCTCCATCACCTGGTCTATCTCGGCGTCCCTGCCTATTATGACCGGGAGCCTGTCGAATCTCGCGAGCTTATTGAGGTTCACGGCGAAGTGCTTGAGGTTCGGCGGCAGCTCGTATTTTTTCTTGAGCTCCTCCTCCATCTCCTCCTTGCTCCTGACCTTTACGGTGATCCTCCGCATGACGTAATCGGGGTCCAGGCCGAAGCTACGGAAGACCTTCGCCGGTAGGCTGTGGTTCTCCTGGAATATGGCAATGAAGAGGTCGGTAGAGTCGAGTTCGTCGCGGCCCCACCTCTGGGCCTCTTCGCGGGCGAGCCTGAAGACGTTCCTTGTGGCGGGCGGGATCTTGAGGCCCAGGCCTATGTACTGGCGGGAGACGTTCAGGTGCTCGTTAAGGAAGTTTATTACATGGAAGATGTCGAGGTTCAAGTCCTCCATCACCTCGCGGAAGAAGTTCTCCTCCACCTTGGCAAAGGCAAGGAAAAGGTGCTCTACGCCGAGATAATAATGCTGGCGGTTCTTGCTCTCCTCTATGGCGGCGTCCAGAACCCGTCGAGCAGCCGGCGTAAGCTTCTCTTTTATCTCTTCAAGTTCGGTCATGATAGCCTCTTTAGGCCCGCCGGGGTTCCGGCGGACGGTTGGGGCCTGACAAGCCGTTCGGCTCATTAGGTTCAGGTTTTCAAGCTTTCCCTAATCGCCTTTTCTGCTGCCGCTTTTATGGGTTTATGGGGCGGTTACTTACGCCCGCTTATGTTCTCATCTCAAGCGGCAGAGCCTTTTTTGCCCTGATTGGGCAACGCCATACTTAATTCTACCACAGTCCTTTTCGGGGCTCGTATGGATTTCGGCTCTCGAATTCCTCTATGAGCTCCCGCGACCTGTCGTCGACCTTTTTGGGGACCATTATCTTAATGACCGCGTACTCGTCGCCGCGCTCGCGGCCGTACGCTCCCTTGCCCTTGACCCTGAGCATCTGACCGGACTGCGTTCCGGCCGGCACTTTTATCCTCACATTGCCGTCAATGGTCGGCACCTCTATTTCGGCGCCTATGAGGGCCTCCTTTAAGGTTATCGGCACGTCCAGGTATATATCCCTGTTTTCTCTCCTGAAATAAGGATGCGGCCTTACTGCTATGAGGATATAGAGATCTCCTCGTGGCCCTCCTGCCAGGCCTTCGCCGCCCTTTCCCGCAACCCTTACCCTCGAGCCGGTTACGACCCCAGGCGGAATCCTGACCTTTAGCGACTCGGCCCCGGACGGCCGCGGTATCGTTATTTCGGTCTCCGCACCCTTTACTGACTGGATGAAATCCAGGGTAAGCCGGTATTCCAGGTCTTCCCCCCTTTGCGCCACCCTCCTTCCGGCCCTGCCCCTGCCGAAGAGTTCGCTGAATATGTCCTCAAACCCCCCGAAACCAAAGCCGAATTCCTCGAAATTCACGCCACCTGGCGCGTAGCCCGGGGCTCCTGTGCCAGTCTCGAAGCCCACATGGCCTGTAAGGTCATAGTCGGCCCGCTTCTTTGGGTCGTTAAGTACCTGATAGGCCTCGTTTATTTCCTTGAACTTCGCCTCCATCTCGGCCCTTTTGTCCGGATGGAGGTCGGGGTGGAATTCACGCGCGAGCTTCCTATAGGCCTTTTTTATCTCCTCTTCCGAAGCGTTCCTCGGAACACCGAGGGTTGCGTAGTAGTCTTTGGCCATATCGGTCCTTAATCCGCGCAAAAAGCAGCAGCCGCTTAAAATCAGCAATGAGCAGATATTCCTGATCGGCCCGCGCCCCTTTTTGATTTTACAAGCAGGTCTGGATTAGGGCAAGTCTCTCTATGCAACCTCTAAATTGATATTTTTCCCGGACTCTGTGTCAGGGCGGGAATAAAAATGCTCACATATTGTCATATATGCTCCGCTTTTTATTCCCGCCCTTCCTTGATTGCGTGAAAAATCTCTATTTTTTAGAGATTTGCCTTAAGACAACTTTTAAAAAAAGGCCTTCCCTGAATTCCGCGCAGTATGGTGATAGAAATGCTCGCTTATTGCCATATATGCTGCACTTTTTATTGCCGGGCTTCCTCAATCCATTCTATTTTGAGGTTGCCCAGACGCTATCTTTATTCAACCCCTGCAATCCGCAGTTCAGGCGGCCAGAAAAAAAACCCGGGGGCGCTTGCGGCCCCCGGGTTTGCTCATAACAAGGTCGGTGGGGTCGGGCGGTCGTTTTACTTCTGCTGGTCGTCAACCACCTCAGCCTCGACCACCTCGCCCTCTTTCTTCTTCTCGCCTTCTTCGCCGGGCTGCTGTGCCGCGGTCTTGTAGAGGGTCTCGGCTATCTTGTGCGAGGCTGCCGTGACCTTGCCTACGGCTTCCTTGAGGACTTCGAGCTCATTGGACTCGAGCGCCTTTTTCCCTTCGGCAAGTGCCTCTTCCGCGGCCTTCGCGTCCTCTTCCGGGAGCTTTGCGCGGTTCTCGTCCACTATCTTCCCGGTAGAGTAGATGAGCGAATCGAGCTGGTTTCTAGTTTCTATGGCCTCTTTCCGCTTCTTGTCCTCTTCGGCATGCGACTCGGCCTCTTTGACCATCTTCTCGACCTCGTCCTTTTCAAGGCCGCTCGAAGCCGTGATGGTTATTTTCTGCTCCTTGCCGCTGGCCATGTCCTTTGCCGAGACGTGGAGTATTCCGTTCGCGTCTATGTCAAAGGCCACCTCGACCTGGGGGACTCCCCTCGGCGCAGGCGGTATGCCCAGGAGGTTGAACCTGCCGAGCGTCCTGTTGTCGCGGGCCATGGGCCTCTCGCCCTGCAGGACGTGGATCTCCACCTGGGTCTGGTTGTCGGTCGCGGTCGTGAAGGTCTCCTTCTTCCTCGCCGGGATGGTCGTGTTCCTGGTTATGAGCGTGGTCATGACCCCGCCCAGGGTCTCTACGCCGAGCGAAAGGGGCGTAACATCAAGGAGCACCACATCCTTCACCTCTCCAGCGAGTACCGCGCCCTGTATGGCCGCGCCTATGGCCACGACCTCGTCCGGGTTAACGCCCTTATGCGGCTCCTTGCCGAAGAACTCCTTAACTAGCTTCGTAATCGCGGGCATTCTCGTCATGCCGCCGACAAGGACCACCTCGTCTATGTCAGAGGGGTTAAGGCCCGCGTCCCTCAAGGCTTGCTCGCAGGGCTTTTTGCTCCTCTGAACGAGGTCGTCGCAGAGCTGTTCGAGCTTGGCCCTCGAAAGCCTCATTACGAGGTGCTTGGGGCCCGTGGCGTCAGCGGTTATGAAGGGGAGGTTTATCTCGGTCTCCATGGTCGAGGAGAGCTCTATCTTGGCCTTCTCGGCCGCCTCCTTGAGCCTCTGGAGGGCCATCCTGTCCTTCGAGAGGTCGATGCCCTGGTCCTTCTTGAACTCGGATATGAGCCAGTCGATAATCTTCTGGTCGAAGTTGTCTCCGCCGAGGTGCGTATCGCCGTTCGTGGACTTCACCTCGAAGACCCCTTCGCCGACCTCGAGTATGGAGATGTCGAAGGTGCCGCCGCCGAAGTCGTAGACCGCTATCTTCTCTTCCTTTTTCTTATCGAGGCCGTAGGCCAGGGACGAAGCCGTGGGCTCGTTTATTATCCTCTTTACGTCGAGGCCGGCTATCTTGCCCGCATCCTTGGTCGCCTGCCTCTGCGCGTCGTTAAAGTAGGCCGGGACGGTTATTACGGCCTCGGTCACGGGCTCGCCGAGATAGGCCTCGGCCGACCTCTTGAGCTTCTGGAGTATCATGGCCGATATCTCGGGCGGGGTGAAGGTCTTCCCCATGTTCCCCGAGACGACCACGGCCCTGCCCTGGTCGTCCTTTTCGGTCTTGTAGGGCACCATCTTCATCTCTTCGTTGACCTCTTCGAACTTCCTCCCCATGAACCTCTTAATGGAGAAGATGGTGTTCTCCGGGTTCGTTACGGCCTGCCTTTTGGCCACCTGGCCGACGAGGATCTCCTTGTCCTTGGTGAAGGCCACGACAGAGGGGGTTATGCGGCTCCCCTCCTCGTTCACTATGACTTTCGGCTCCCCGGCCTCCATGACCGCAACGACAGAGTTGGTGGTGCCGAGGTCTATGCCGATGATCTTTCCCATCTTTTACGTTCCTCCTGGCTTTTTGAAGGCAACTTCTAAAAATTGGAGTTTTTTCCCCGTCTTTCCTTGACTGTGGGAAAAATCTCTGATTCTTAGAGGTTGCCTGGATTTTCCTTTCGCCTTGGACCTAAAGAGCCTTATGATACAAATATGGCGTTAATGCTCCAGACATTTTATAAATTCTCTTTGAAAATGGGCGGTTCAGAGGCCAGGCACGCGGGCCCGGCCACGCTTATGGTAAATATAGGTACGCGGGGCATTTTTGTCAAGGGAAGTGCTCGAAATTAGGAAAAAAATCGAAAATAGGCCATGGTGGAGAAAATGCTTAGAGGCTAAGTGGATACGGGGCGGATAAAGAAGCCTGGACTACACCGGCCCTCTCAGCCACGGAGCTTCCTTTTCTGCTCCTTCCAGGTATAGCGGTTAAGGACGTAGAGGACCGCCGTAATGAGGGCCATGAACCCGAGCACCCAGGGGCCCAGGCTACTCCTGTCTTCAAGGGAGGGTTCCGAGACGAGATAGAGGAATGCGGCGATGTCCCTCGCCTTTTCCGGAAGCCCGGGGTCGTCCATTGGGATGGGCGGGGGCATTGCTATGGCGCCCTCGGTCTGGGTTTCCTCGGCAAAGGCGCGGTTCCTTATCTCCCCGTCGGCGATGTAGTAGGTTGTAAGCAGGTCATATATGTACTCCGCGCCCTTAAGCCCCTTTCCCCTGGCCGAGGCCATAAGGGTCAGGTCAGGCGGCACCACGCCAAAGGCAGTCTGTGCGGATTCGGGGTCCAGTCCCGGGGGTATGCCCTCCTGCGCGTCCGGGCCCCGGAAGTACTTAAGCCCGTGGCAGGCGGCGCAATGCTGCATGTAGAGCCCCATGCCTCTTGAATAGGCCTCCGGGCCCATGTCGAATGCCACCCGCTCCCTTTGGAACTCCGCAAGGGCCTGAAAGGGGTAGAGTATTACGAACAAAAGAAGGATTTGGAGCAGGACCCTAGCCACGCCTCTTCTCCTTCCGGGGCTCCCTGGTCCTTTCGAAATACGGCAGGACAGGCAGGAGCGCGAAAAACAGGAAATAAATTATCGTCGCAATCATGCCGAGGACGGCCATCCTCACACCGACCGGTGATATGAAGTCCGGCGGGTAGAGGCCTATGTAGCCGAGAAGTATGAAATTCAGGAAAAAAATCCATGTGAGCACCTTCTTTACGGGTCTGTACTTCGCGCTACGCGTCTTCGAGCGGTCGAGAAAGGGGAGGAGCGCCAGGATGAATATGGATGCGCCCATGGCGATAGCACCCCCTAGCTTATCCGGAATGGACCTCAAAATCGCGTAGAAGGGGAGGAAATACCATTCGGGCACGATGTGGAGCGGGGTCTTCAATGGGTTTGCGGGCTCGTTATTTACGGGTTCCATGAAGGCATCGGGCCAAAAGAAGACGAAGTAGAGAAAGATGGTGAGGACCAGGCTCAGGAACCAGGCGTCCTTTGTAATGAAATAGGGCGAGAAGGGGACCATCTCAGGCCCGTTCTTGTCGTACTCGATTCCCTCGGGGTTCCCCGATCCCACCCTGTGGAGGGCCGAGAGGTGGAGGATTATGAGGCCCCCGAGTATGGCGAAAGGGAAAAGGGTCGTGTGAAAGGAGTAGAACCTCGTAAGGGTCGCGTCGCCGACTGCAAAGTCGCCCCGGAGCCATACTGTAAGCCCCTGTCCGATGAACGGTATCGCCGTAAACAGGTTGGTTATGACGGTAGCGCCCCAGAAGGACATCTGCCCCCAGGGGAGGAGATAGCCCATGAAGGCCTCTGCCATGAAGCCCAGGAAAATGAGGAGCCCTATCCACCAGAGTAGCTCACGGGGGCCCTTGTAGGAGCCGTAGTAGAGGCCCCGCCCCATGTGCACGTAAAGGGCGAAGAAGATGCCGGTTGCGCCGACCGCGTGGAGGTAGCGTATCAACCACCCGTAGTGTACGTCCCGCATTATGTGCTGGACGCTGTCGAAGGCCAGAGACTCGTCAGGCTTATAGTACATGGCGAGCCAGACCCCGGTTATGACCTGGATTACGAAGAAGACTCCGAGGACCGAGCCGAAGTTCCAGAAGTAATTGATATTTTTCGGGGTGGGATAGCCAGTTATGTGCTTCTCGATAAATTCGGAGAGGGGAAGGCGCTTATCTATCCAATCGAGGTACCGGGCCATTTGGCTCCTTAACGGCTGCTGAAAAAGCCCAATCTGCTTTGTCGTCTTCAAAATTAGACATTCCGGCGTACAAAAAAGTACGCCTCATTCCTCATTTTTCGACTCCTCGCATCTTGGACTTTTTGAGCAGCCTGTACATGTTTTTGAGTTTCTCAGCAAGCTATTAAATCGTTGGCAGGTCCTGTATCTTCCTTACGTTCTCGCCGTAGCCGCCGAAGCGCTCGGTGCCGAGTATGAGCGTCTGCCCCTCGACCCGGTAGGGAAGAAGGCGAAGGTTTTCCGGCGGCGGGCCGCCGAGCCTTCTCCCGAGGTTGTCGTATTTCCCGCCGTGGCAGGGGCAGTAAAAGCCAGCAACACCTGTCTCAGGCACCGTTTCCCTGAACTGCGGTATGCAGCCGAGGTGCGTGCATATGCCTATTGAGACGAAGAGGCCCGGGTCCACGACCCGTTCTTCGGGCGCTGCCGGGTCTGCGAGCGTTGCCGGGTTTATGAGGGACGCCTCCTCTATCATGGCCGGGGTGCGCCGGAGGATGAAGACCGGCTGCTTCCTCCAGATAACGGTCCGGAGTTCCCCTTCGCGGAGGTTAGAGATGTCCACCTCCTGGACCCCGGCCGCGAGTATGTCCTTGGTGGGGCTCATGGCCCTTATGAAAGGGACCGCGGCAAAAGCCGCGCCGAGCGCGCCGAGGAACGCCGCCGCGCCGGTCAGGAATTTCCGCCGGCTTACGATGCCCTTCATGTCTTTTGCCATTTCGAGATCCGTTTTAACTATTCGGAGTATAGCAGAAAAGGAGTGGGAAGGGGCCGGAGGGCCCCTTCCCTGAGCGCAGGGATCGACATGCAAGCGAGGCCGTGAATGGAAGGCGGCCTATCGTTCCTCCCCGGTCGCTGTCGCCTCTTCCCGTGGCGGCCAGAGCACGGAAGCTATCATCGAGATTGAGAGGATTGCAGCAACCGCCGCAAGGGCCGTGGCCGAGGAGAGCTTATAGAAGTCGGAGGCCAGCATTTTGACACCCACGAAGGCGAGTATGGCGGCGAGGCCGTAATGGATATAGTAAAAGCGCTTGACTGCCCCGGCCAGGACGAAAAAGAGGGACCTAAGCCCCATTATGGCGAAAAGGTTTGAGCTGAAGACTATGAACGGGTCTCTCGTTATGGCGAGTATGGCCGGTATTGAATCGACCGCGAAGATGACGTCGGTTGTCTCGATTACCAGGAGGACGACCATCAATGGAGTGGCCATTATGATGCCGTTTCTCCGCACCAGGAACTTCCCTCCTTCGTAATCGCCCGATATGGGGATGAAACGCCGCAGAAGCCTTATAAGCGGGTTCTTTTCCGGGTGGAGTTCCTCTTTTTTGGAGATAGCCATCTTGACCCCGGTAAAGACCAGGAACGCCCCGAAGAGGTATATGATCCAGTGGAACTTCGTTATAAGCGCGATCCCGGCCGCTATGAAGACGGCCCTCATGGCTATTGCGCCGAGCACGCCCCAGAAGAGTATCTTGTGCTGATAGACGGCAGGCACGCTGAAATAAGCAAAGACCTGGAGAAAGACGAAGATATTATCGACGCTCAGGGACTTCTCGATGACGTACCCGGTAAAGAACTGTATCGCGGTCTCCGGCCCTCTCCAGAAGTACACGCCGACATTGAAGGCGAGCGCCAGGCCTATCCATACCCCGCTCCAGGCAAGGGCCTCCCCTACCTTCACTCGTGGTCCTTGCGGTTAAAGACCCCGAGGTCGATTGCGAGCATGGCGATTATGAAGAGCGTAAAAAGTATCCAGGGAAGGTAAACCACTTAAAATCCTCCTATTTTTATTCAGACCTCGATTGCGTCCGGACTCTCCTGCCGAATCGAGTCAGGTCTTCTACGCGTAGTACGTTTACGGGGCTGAAATAAAAAAAGACCTTTACCGCGGCGCATGAAAATGCCGCGATAAAGGTCTCGCTTGTTAGTTGGAAACTAACCGGTGGCACCGGGCCACTTAAGCCGTGTTGACGGCCGCCGCCGATTCAGCTACTCCCCTTTATTGCAGTGGAAATTAACAGAAGAGTAACGTGTTGTCAAGATGAAGCGGCAATGACGGCTGCAGGCGGCAAGCAGCTGCTTCAGAGATAACTACCTGTCGAACGCAAAAAAAAGAGGACGGGATTTCTCCCGCCCTCTTTTGCAGGTCTATTTTCAGTGACCAGCGCTATTCTCCCCTTGGCCGTGCCCCTTCTCATGGTCCGCGTTGGTGCGTGTCCTCGGGTACTGGGGCCTGGGCTCAGGCACTATGGGGTCGAACCTCTTCTCCTGGACCGTGTGCGGGTTGTGGCACTCGGTGCAAACCCACCATCTCTTTTTGCCGCCCTTTTCCCAGCTCCCTATCCTTTTCCCGTGGATGCCGTCCCGCCAGTCGGAGTATACCTCTCCGTGGCACTTGCCGCAGAGTCTCTGGGGCTGGTTAAGGCTTATCTCCCCGCCCTTGTGGTCGATGAAAGTATCCCTGTTCCTCGGGTTATGGCAGTCGAGGCACCATATCGCGCCCCTGCCGTGCTGCAGGTTCATGGAGTCGGGCACGATATCCTGGTGCATGGCAAGGGGCCTGGGGTTCTTGTCCCTCGGATACGGCACCATCTGCCCATTGTGGCAGGCGGTGCAGGGCATGAAATATTTAAGCTGCCCGGTCCTCGGCTTTACGACAGCCTCCTCATGGCTGTAGTCGGCCTCTATCGGCATATCGCCCATGGGCTCGGTGCCGTCAAAGGGGTCGCCCCACCAGAGCACCCCGCCGGTCTTGTTCGAGCACTTTACGTTCGGTAGCCCCGGGCTGACCTCTGTCCGGGTCACGTTCGAGTACCCGTCCCTGCTTTCGAAGCAGTCCGTGGGCTCCTGCTTGTTCTTGAGATTATGGATGTAAGTGTCCTCCGAGTGGAGAGGCGGGGCCAGAAAAAGGACCGCCGTAAACGAGGCCACTAGTGCGAGCGCGGTCTTCCTCATTTGCATATCTCCTCGCGCGAATGGACGACGGGCTGCCACTCGCTTGAAAACTCGCTCGCAAGGTCCGACGCCGCCCTGTACTTTACCTCTCCGAGGAGCACCCCTATGGCGCCTTTTGCGAGAACCGTGAATATGAGGAGGCCTGCGGCCCAGCCGCCGAGCGTATTCACTATCTCGATCGCCGAGGGCGTGTACTCGGATAGCTCGCCGATGGGCGAGGGGATGAACGCCGGGACGACTAGCCCCATGCCCTTGTCTATCCATACGCCGGCGAATGTGAAGGCGCAGGCGAGCGGCAGCCAGAGCTTGTGGTTTTTCCTGAGCGAAGGCGTAAGGAGCATGAAGAACGCGGCAAGGAGCAATACGACCGCGCTCCAGTACCAGATGACCAGGCCCGTGAGGCCGTGCTTGCCGAATATGAGGTACTGGAGCGAGAACGAGTGCTCGGTCGACGGATAGAGCTCGGTCACCACCTCTGATATGCCGAGGAATATGGTTATGCCCAGGCACCACGTTACTATCTGTGCGAGGGTCTCAATGGCTTCGTCGGCGATCTTGAGCTTCGTGAACTTGTTAATGACCAGGAACGAGACGATTATCATCGACGGGCCCGCGGCAAAGGCCGTGGCGATGAACTTTATCGGCATCATCGAATGGAACCACATGGGCCTGGAGGGCATGGTGTTCAAGAGGAACGCCGTGACCGTGTGTATGGAGAGCGCCCAGACTATCGAGATGTAGACGAGCGGCATGTAGAAGAGCTTATTGACCTCCCGGCCCGTGTATTTCATGTAGAGGTAATAGAAGGCGCATACGGCGTTAAGGCCCAGATAGCCGTTAAGGACTATGACGTCCCAGGTGAGCATGGAGTGCGGCCAGTTGAATATGCCTATTACCGGGATGAGGTGCCAGAGCCTGTCGGGCCGACCCATGTGGAACATTATGAATATCATGACCATGGAGACCGCGGATATGGCCAGCACTTCGCCAAGGACGACGATCTCCTTCATTTTTTTGTGATGGTAGACATAAGAGGGGAATACGACCGTTACGGCAGCCGCGGCCACGCCGACCAGGAAGATGAACTGGGCCTCGTAGAGCCCCCAGCTCACCACGTCATTGTAATTCGTTACGATCATGCCCTTGGTGAACTGCTCGTACGCGCCAAGGCACATGAGGAACGAGAGAAAGCCCAGAAAGATGAGCCAGCCGTAGAAGACGGCGCTCCCTCTGGCCACGTACACGAACGAGTCCAGGGCAAAACGGATAAGAGGCTTCATGCTATTCCCCTTCGCATGGTGGAAAAACGGGCCGCCCAAAAGGCGCGCCGCCGTCTTTACAGCCGGTTAATCGATGAAATAGAAGAATTTCGGATAGGTGTTGAGCTCGGCCTTGAGCCGGAACACCCTCTTTTTCTCCAATATCTTCCTTACTTCGCTTTCGGGGTCGAGGAGGTTCCCGAACTTTCTGGCCCCGACCGGGCAGACCTCCACGCAGGCCGTGTAGCGGCCCTGCCTGGTCCTCTGAAGGCAGAACGTGCACTTTTCGGCGACACCCTTCATCCTCGGACGGTTCCCGAGATAATGCGTAACAGGGTTCATCTCCTCGGCCGGGAGGTTGGGCTCGCCCCAGTTGAACCTCCGGGCCCAGTACGGGCAGGCTGCGATGCACATCCTGCACCCGATGCACCAGTTGTAGTCTATTACCACTATGCCGTCAGGGTCCCTGTACGTGGTGCGGACCGGGCAGACTTTGACGCAGGGCGGCTTTTCGCACTGCATGCACTGCATTGGGAAGTAGAAGTGCCCCTTTTCAGGGACCTCGGCGGGCTCGTAATAGTGCTCGCCTTCGAGCACCACGCCCGAGTTCTGGTAGGCATTCCCGCCCACCTGTATGCCGGCGGGGTCCGGGTAACCCTTGTCCATGTTCTCGGCAAGAAAATTCCCCTTCTCCATCTTCAAGACCCGTATCCACTGGACCTCGGGGTTGTCGCGGGACTGGTTGTTTTCCTTCACGCAGGCATAGACGCACCGCCTGCAGCCTATGCACTTCTGGATGTTGAGGGCGTAGCCGAAGAGGACCCCTTCCTGGGCAGGTGTGCTGTCGACGGTGGTCTTTTTCCCGAACTCCTCGGTATATCTCTTTTCGAGCCGGAGTACGGCCTCCCTCTTCTCGTCCTCGGTCATGAGACGGTAGTTCTTCTGGAACCACTCGCCCCAGGTGGCCTTGGCCTCGGCCTCGTCCGAACCGGAAAGGAGCGCCCCTGCGCCCGAGAGGGCCGCGGCCGTGACGGTGAGCCCGGCGCCGCCTAAAAATTCGCGGCGTGACGTTTCGTCCGGCTTAAGCGGCGCGTCCTGTTTCTTGTCGTCCTTGTCCCTGGGTTCAGACACTTCAGTCCTCCATCCGGTTCGAAGCAGCCGGCAATTACGCCGGGGATATCATTTCCTTAACGGGCCGCCTCAGGCGACCGGGTTCTGATGGAACTCAAAAAGACGCTTGAGGAGGTCTTTCTTTTCCTCTTTGGTCATGACGACATACTGCCTTGAGGCGAGCACGCTGTCGCCCGGAAGCACGTCGTCGAGATATGCCTTCTGGTGGTCTTCCTTGAAGATAAGGTCCCCGGTCTTTTTGGCAAGCCCGGCTGTGGCAGCGACAGCGACGCCGGCGACAACGGCCTTTGAAAGGAATCCGCGCCTGGATGACCGGGCCATTGCCCTATTGTCCGGGCCGGAGAGCGCCTTTTTGCCTTTATTATCGTCCATTGCGGTTACCTCCGGTCCCGGTTCTCTAAATTATTTGAAGAGTTGAGAGGCGGTGGGAAGAGGGCCTTGCCCGGTCTCCGGGGCCTCTACGGGCCTGCCACGCCATTGTGATTTGTTGACGATAATATAATAACCGGAACTCTATTGTCAAGCTGGTTTTTGTATACAGTATCCAGTGCTGAATTCGCTCCGAAACAGGCTCTTTCTATTTGGGTTCGGGGCTCCTTCTTCTGATAATAGAAGGTCCTTTTCCGCGCTTCCGCGCGTTTTTTGAGGGTAAGGCTCGCTTGCCAGCCCCCCCACCCCCGTGAACGGGCCCCTGAAGTCGCTGCGCTCCTACAGCCTCGGCCCGTTCACGCTCTTCCTCCCTTTATGCTGCGCTCGCCTCACCATCGGGGGTTTGTTAAAGACAAAAAGAAACAAAGCACTTTTGTCTTTAAAAAACAACACGGGGCATAAGGCGTTGCGAGCATGATGCTGGGGGAAGGGCGAGCGAGGCGAGGAAGCAGGAGCTCGGCCCCAAGGGGCCGAGCGAGGAGGATGGAGGCTGAAAGCGAGCGGAGCCTTATGCCCAAAAGAGCGCGGCAGCGCGCAAAAGGCCTTTTGCTTTGCGCAGGCCGCGCCAATTCGAGCTGCATTCAGTGTGACAACGAGCCGAAGGTAATCAATCCCTTCCGGTCAGCGCAAATAAGATGATATAATCTTCAACTTATGGGGCCGCTCCTGTTAAAAAATGTCGTATCCGAACTGAATGAACGGCTGAGCGGCGGGGTGGTTTCCAAAGTCCACCAGCCGGACGACCGGAATATCCTGTTAAGGATATTCGTAAGGGGGAGGGAGGAGAAGCTCGTCATATCCGCCCACCACAGGCTCGGAAGGATGCACCTGACCGGACTGGAATTCAAGAACCCCCCGTCGCCGCTACGTTTCTGCGCCTTCCTCCGTAGCAGGATAACCAACGCCCGTATAGAAGGAATTTCCCAGTCGGACCTCGAAAGGATAGCCTACATAGGCTTAAGCGTCAGAAAAGGGGATGACAGGGAGGCATTCAGGCTCGTCTGCGAGCTGACCGGCAAGTCCGCCAATATCATCCTCGTTGATAATGAAGGTATCGTGCTCG
This sequence comes from Deltaproteobacteria bacterium, assembly GCA_019912665.1. Lineage (NCBI taxonomy): Bacteria > Pseudomonadati > Myxococcota > Myxococcia > Deltaproteobacteria bacterium. The sequence goes on along the minus strand of JAIOIE010000021.1, from coordinate 334,754 downwards.
ACGCATTGAGGTATTTCGAGCCTGAGACATCGGTCAGGGCCGTTATGCCCGGCTTCAAGCTTTCGCCCCTGCCTCCCCTGGAAAAAGCGTTTAGGGAAGAGGCGGTCCCGAGGCTTGAGGGAGAGAGCTGGAACGAGGCGGCAGACAGGTTCTACTCCGCTCTCCTCAGTGAAGAGGGGTTCTCGGCCCGGAGGGGGGAACTTAAAAAGGTGATCACCGAGGCCGGGAAGAAGCTCAAGAGGAAGCTTCAGAACCTTGAGGGAGACAGGGCAAGGGCCCTTACTGAAATCGAATACTATAAGACGGGCGAGCTCCTTACGGCCAACTTCCACCTCCTTAAGAGGGGCATGAAGGAGGCCGAGGTCATTGACTATACGAAAGACCCGCCCGAGCCGGTGCTCGTAAGGCTTGATGAAAAGCTCGGCCCTGCCGAGAACGTTGAGAGGTATTTTAAGCGGGCAAGAAAGGCGAAGAAGGCGCTGAAGCTTCTTGAAGAGCGGGTCCCCATCGTCGAGGGGGAGCTTGAGTACATCGGCTCCCTCCTCTATCAATCAGAGGAAGCGGAAACATACGAGGACCTTTTAGAAATAGAGGAAGAGCTCCGAAAAGGGGGTTATCTCAAGAGAATGGAAAAGGAGAAGTTAAAGGAGGCCGTCAGGGCCGAGCCCATACGAAGATTCAAATCTTCGGACGGCTTCGAGATACTCTGCGGCAAGAGCGGGCCTGGAAATGACCTCATTGTATCCGAATACGCATCGAACGAGGATATATGGTTCCATGCCAGGAACATGCCCGGCTCCCACGCGCTCATAAAGGCCGGCGGCAGGTCCGGGGAGATCACGAAGAAGACCATCGAGGAGGCGGCCTCCATCGCTGCCTTCTACAGCAAGGGGAAGAACGCGTCCAAGGTGGATGTCATCTACACCGAAGCCCGGAACGTAAAAAAGCCCAGGGGAGCGAAGCCCGGCATGGTCATGGTAAGGGAATTCAAAAGCGTGGTCGTCAGGCCCGGCCTCCCCAAGGGCGTTGTCGATGGAGTAGATAGGGGAGAAGATAAAGGAGAGGACAAGGCCGGACGCGGAGGGGCGTCTTGAAAATAAAGCACACCTTCCTCCTTGAAGAGGGCTTCTGGGTGGCGACAGGCGAGTATTTCGACACGCACGGCGCTCCGGTCGCAATGGAAGGCACGGCCCGGATAACCCACGGGAAGGGACTCTGGAAGAGCCGGGGCGTTATGAGGTTAAAGGAGCCGGGCAAGGCCGGGATGGAGATTGAGAATAACTACGAGATACGGCCCTTCGAGGAAAGGGACCATACGGGCTGGACGTCCATGAACCCGGCGCTCGGGCGGCTAACGGGCCTCTTCGTCATCGTGGACGACACGATCGTCTCTACCATATCCTCTGAGGACGGCCGGTTCTCCGGCATAGAGTGCCTTCAGAAGGTAACGGACTACCATTACCGGACGAGGGGCTTCATCTTCAAGGGCGACGAGAAGGTCTCGTCCTGGGCTGCGGACCTTGTGAGGAAAAGAGAGGGGATGCACTGAGCCGGAGCGCCATGTCTGAACTATACAACCCCCTTTCATCCCATCTTAAATCCGTCTTCGGCTGCAAGGTATTCAAGGTGAGCATCGATATAGGACTACCCTGCCCGAACCGGCGCGGCGGGGCGCGCGGCGGCTGCTCATTTTGCGTCGAGTCCACGCTCGTCCCCAAGACATTTGAAGCGGGCATGGGCGTAAGGGAGCAGCTCATCTCCGGGATCGAGTATGTAGGGAAACGGTACAAGGCGGAAAGGTTCATCGCCTACTTCCAACAGGGCACGAACACGAACGCGCCTGTTGGTGTATTGCGCGGATATTTCAGGGAAGCCCTTATCCCGGAGGTCGCGGCCATAGCCGTGGGCACAAGGCCGGACTGCCTTGATGACGCAACATTCGGGCTCCTTTCTGAGTTGAATGAGGAGAGGCCCCTTTGGTTGGAGCTGGGCCTTCAATCGGCGAATGATAGGACGCTTTCGAGGATAAACCGGGGGCACACGGCCGAAGATTTCAGGGGCGCCGTTATCCGGGCGGCAGCGCGGGGCATAAAGGTGTGCGCTCATGTGATAATAGGGCTTCCGGGCGAAAGGGAAGCCGACTACCTCAAGACTATCGATTTCCTTGCCGGGCTCCCGGTCTGGGGCGTGAAATTCCACCAGCTCCAGATCGTAAAGGGCTCTCACATGGAAAAAGAGTGGAGGAGGGGAGAGATAGTGACGCTATCTCTTGATGAGTACGCGGACGCGGTTGTAAGGTGTCTTGAAAGGCTTCCCCAGGATGTGGTCATACACAGGCTTTGCGGAGATGTGCCAAGTGAACTCCTTAGCTCCCCGGTCTGGGGCGCGAACAAGTTCAAGGTGATCGAAAAGATAACAGGGCTTTTAAGGGAGCGGAATACCAGGCAGGGGGCAAAGACAACCGGAGCCCCCTGAAGAATCCCGGTCGCGTTGGCCTGTTTTTTTGGTATACTGACCAGAGCGCCTGAAGCTTCTTCATATCCTGAATACCATACCGGAGGTCATATAAGATGGCAGACCCGCGCGTTACAAAACTTGCGTCCATACTCGTTAACCACTCTCTCGGGGTCAAGAAGAACGATACCGTCCTTATTAGCTCTTCGACCGAGCTCGCCAAGCCCCTTGTGCTCGAGGTCTTCAGGGAGGTATTGAAGGCCGGAGGCCACCCCACGACGAGCATAGGTTTCGAGGAGACTTCCAACATATTCTTCGATACGGCTACAAAAGAGCAGGTCGCCTTCTTTCCCAAGACCAAGCTCTTCGAGGCCAAGAATATCGACTGCTTCGTGAATATCAGGGCGTCGGCCAACAAAAAGGCGCTCTCTAACGTTGACGCCAGGGTCGTGGGCGAGAGGAGCAAGGTATTACGGCCCATAAGCGAGGAGATCGTGAACCGCAAGAGGTGGATCCTCTGCAACTTCCCCACGAACGGGCTCGCGCAGGAGGCGGACATGAGCCTCGAGGAGTACGAGGACTTCGTCTACGGCGCTACCAACATCGACTGGAACAAGGTCAAGCAGAAGGAGATGAAGCTAAAGGCCGCTCTCGACAGGGCCAAAGAGGTGAGGATAGTCGGCAAGGACACGGACTTGAAGATGGGTATAGCCGGGAGAAAATCCATCCCCTGCTACGGCGAGAGAAACATGCCCGACGGAGAGGTCTTCCTCTCGCCCGAGGAGGACTCGGCAGAGGGCTACATCTATTACGAGATGCCCGCAATATACCAGGGCCGCGAGGTTACGGGCATAAGGCTTAAATTCAAGGCCGGAAAAGTCGTTGAGGCGAGCGCGGACAAGAACGAGGACTTCCTGATAGCCATGCTCGACACTGACAAGGGCGCGCGCTTCCTAGGAGAGCTGGGAGTGGGCGTTAACTACGGAATCCAGAAGTTCACGAAGGACATCCTCTTTGACGAGAAGATAGGCGGCACCGTGCACCTGGCTGTCGGCAGGTCCTATGAGGAGGCGGGGGGCAAGAACATCTCCGCCATACACTGGGACATGATAAAGGACTTAAGGAAAGGCGGGGCCATATATCTCGATGGAAAGGCCATACAGAAGAACGGCAGGTTCCTGATTTAGGACCTCAAAATTGCCCTTTTCCCCGATCTATTCGTTAGGGCGGAAGTAAAAATGCTCACATATTGTCATATATGCTGCGCTTTTTACTTCCACCCTGCCTCGACCTCGGGAAACAGTTCTAATTTTTGAGGTGCCTAAATCCAAATATAAATTCTTAAATAGACGGATTCACGATAAATCATCTCTTTCTAATTACCTCTATGTGCCTGTCCGGGTTGATGGGTATCTGAATACGGGTCTCCTCTCCTATGAGGCGGCTCCAGCCTGCCCAGTAATGGTCTTCGAACGGCTCGGAACGGAAGCCAGAGACGAGCGACGATGCAAGGCCTGCGACGAGGAGCGCCTTTATGATGTATCCCTTCCATGCCACCTTCTGGCCCATGAGGGCTATCAGAGACCATGCGACCATGACATAAACGAGATAGGAGTACCTTACCCCGTTATCCGGCGGCACGAGCGTAAGCGGGTTTGATTTGAATTTTATAATGGTGGCGAGAAGGACGGCTGACATGAAGCCCAGGAAAACCGTTATCTGGAACCGTCTCTTTGTTTCGGACCAAAAGGCGAGATACGCTATAAACAAGAGAATGAGCGCGAACGCCCCTGTAAGCATGAAGGGGTTCAGGCCGTAAGGGAGCGAGTTCCCCAGGAAAAGGTTCCCGAAGAACTTGCGCCCGATGACCGAGGCCAGGATAAAGAGGTTGTCGGGGGTCCGCTCTTCCTCTGTAACCTGCCCGGTCGCCATGAAAAAAATCTGCACTGCTGCCGCCGCAAGGGCCGCAAGCAGTATCCCCGCATTATAACGACTCCTCTTTTTATGGAACCTCAAGGCGAAAAACGGCAGTAGAAAGACGATGAAGGGCCCGGTGAGGCCGCAGAATATGACGGCTGAAAAGTCGAGCGCGGCCTGAGCTTTTACATTGCCGTATTCAGGGCGGGGCTCCTCCTTAAGGAGCGTTATTACGAGGAGGAGCGCAAGTACCCATTGGACATTGGTGATGTTAAGGAAGACCTCTCCGTTGTAATGGGGCACTAGCACTATGGCGAGGGCGAGAAGGGGTTTGTTCCCAATATCCAGCCTCCCGGAGAAGACGCTCAGGACCACAAGGAGCGTAAGCGCGAGGCTCAGGTAGTTATAGACGTAAGGCGCGGCGTAGTAGGGGAATAAGGCATCGGAGAAGAGGGCCACTAGCCTCGGGACGAGATGCAGATAGCCTGCATAAGGGTTAAAGAGAGCGGAAGGGCCCTGGTTATACTGTTCGATAAAGAATACGGTAGCGTCCTCGGCCCAGAACTGGGGATATGTGAGCGCGTCGGTCTTCCTTATGAGCAATAAAAGCGCGGCAGCCGCAAGGACCAATAGCGGGATGTTCCCTGAAAAGGGCGCTCTTTTTTTAGGGGGATTCGGCACGCGTACTCTTGCCCGGACAGGTTTCAAAGGCGAGGCCGGTTTCTCGTGATTTTCTCCCCGGATTATATTATCCGGGTGCGTTGAAATCAAATCTTATTCGGCTTGAATTCTCTTGACTCCAAAATGCCTAAGAAGATATTATCTGAGTACCTGTCTTCGGCCATAAGGCCCGGAAATAAAGATGAAAAATGACGATATAGCGGCAAGGTCGTTTAAAGAGAGCATAAGGGCCAAGGAGAAGTTCCTGACCCCCGAGAATGTCTCGGCGGTCGTGCGCTCGGCTGAGATCATTTCCGAGGTTTTCAAAAAGGGCGGGAAGCTCTTGATCGCCGGAAACGGCGGCTCTGCCGCGGACGCCCAGCACCTGGCGGCCGAGTTCGTGAACAGGTTCGAGGTCGAGAGGCCCCCGCTACCCGCCGTAGCGCTAACTACCGATTCGTCGGCGATTACGAGCATCGGGAACGACTACTCGTTCGACGAGGTCTTCTCAAAGCAGGTCACGGCGCTCGGCAGGCCCGAGGACGTGTTGATAGCGATAACCACGAGCGGCAACTCCCGTAATATCCTCAAGGCCGTGGAGGCCGCCGGGGCCGTTGGCATGAAAGTAATAATTCTCACGGGAAAGGGCGGGGGGCTCCTTGCCGGAAAAGGCGACGTATTCATAAATGTGGACGCCGCCAGGACCGCCCGCATACAGGAGGTGCACATCACCTTCTGCCACGCGGTCTGCGAGCTGGTGGACCATATGCTCTTCCAGAAGGTTTAACAGGCTGCTGAAAAAGCCAAATCTGCGGCGTCGTCTTCAAAATCGGACACTCCGGCGTACAAAAAAGTACGCCCCATTCCTTGTTTTTCGGCTCCTTGCATCTTGAGCTTTTTGAGCAGCCTGAATAAGATTTTGAGTTTTTCAGCAAACTGTTAGGAAGCGTACTGAATGAAGTTCAAGCCTATCTCCTCCAAAGGCCTCAAGACCTACTCGATAAAGGACAGGAAAAGCAAGGTTAGCGTGGGGGATTTTGCCGTCCCCTCGACCAGAGGCTCTTCTTTCGCCGGGTTCCTCGAAAGCCTACCCAACATACTCGCGGCCAGGGACATTAAGGAGGTCGCATCCGCGGTCGTCCAGGCCCACAGGAGCGGCCGGACCGTGGCCGTCGGCATGGGCGCACATGTCATCAAGACGGGCCTTTCCCCGCTTATAATAGACCTCATGGAGCGGGGCGTCGTCTCGGCAATAGCCATGAACGGCGCTTGCGTGGTGCACGATTTCGAGACCGCCTTTGCCGGCTGCACCTCGGAGGACGTTGATGCTGAACTCGGTAGCGGCTCATTCGGCATGGCCGAGGAGACAGGGAGGCTCCTGAATAAAGCGATAAAAAGGGGCGCGAAAAAGGGGCTCGGATGCGCGGTCGGCGAGATGATATGGAAATCCCGCTTCCCGCATAAGGACAAGAGCATCCTCGCCGCAGGGGCGAGGCTCGGCATACCCGTAACAGTGCACGTAGCCCTCGGGACCGACATCCTCCACATACACCCGCACATGGACGGCGCTGCCACAGGCGCGGCCTCGACGATGGATTTCAGGATTTTTTCTTCGGTAGTCGCCTCGCTCGAAGGCGGCATATATGTAAACATCGGCTCTGCCGTGATACTCCCGGAGGTCTTCCTTAAGGCGATCACTCTCGTCCGGAACCTGGGGCACGATATAAAAGGCTTCTCTACCGTCAACATGGACTTTATCCAGCACTACAGGCCCCTTACCAATGTCGTCCGGAGGCCGACCATGGGCGGGGGAAAGGGATACAGGCTCACCGGCCACCATGAGATAATGGTGCCGCTCCTTTACGGGGCGGTGATTGAGATGCTTGGCGAGGGAAATAACTAATATGAAAAAGAAGGCGTGGTCAGGCAGGTTTACCGAGTCTACGGACAGGCTCGTGGAGGAGTTTAACGCCTCCATAGGGTTCGACTGCCGCCTCTTCAGGCACGACATAAGGGGCTCGGTCGCGCACGCGAAGGTCCTTGTAAAGGCAGGCATCCTCAAGGAATCCGAAGCCAGGCGGATAATCAACGGCCTCAATGAAGTGGAAAAGGAGATAGCCTCGGGTAAGGCAAAGCTTACGCCCGAGCTTGAGGACATCCACATGGCTGTCGAGGCGCTCCTTACAAAGAAAATAGGCCCTCTCGGCGGAAAGCTCCACACCGGACGGAGCAGGAACGACCAGGTGGCCCTCGACATAAGGCTCTATCTCAAGGACGAGATATTCGAGATACTGAATCTCGCGCACGGCTTTAAGAAGGCGCTCGTCGATACCGCCGAGGCCAATCTCGATAGTGTCATGCCGGGCTACACGCACCTCCAGAGGGCCCAGCCCGTGCTCTTCGCGCACCATCTCCTTGCCTATTACGAGATGCTAAAGCGCGACACAGGGAGGCTACTGGACTGCCTTGAGAGGATGGATGAGATGCCGCTCGGGGCCGGCGCGCTCGCCGGGAGCCCCTATGCCCTCGACAGGCAGTACGCCGCAAAGCTTCTGGGTTTTTCCAGGGCGACCGACAACAGCCTCGATTCCGTAAGCGACAGGGATTTCGTAATCGAGTTCCTCTCAGCGGCATCCATTTTGATGATGCACCTTTCGCGCCTCTCAGAGGAGATAATACTCTGGTCATCGCAGGAGTTCGGCTTCATCGAGCTATCGGACGCCTTCTCAACCGGCTCCTCCATAATGCCGCAGAAGAAAAACCCGGATGTAGCCGAGCTTGCGAGGGGAAAGACCGGAAGGGTTTACGGCCATCTCGTTTCGCTACTTACGACCATGAAGTCGCTCCCGCTTGCATATAATAAGGACATGCAGGAGGACAAGGAGCCGCTCTTCGACACTATCGATACGCTCAAGACCGTTTTGAAGGTATACGCGCCCATGCTCAGGACCATGAAGGTGAACCGGGAAAGGATGTTCAGGGCGACCGGCGCGGGCTTCCTTAACGCCACCGACGCAGCCGACTACCTCGTCCGGAAGGGGTTGCCCTTCAGGGAGGCGCACGAGGCCGCAGGGAGGGCCGTAGCCTACTGCATAAAGAAAGATAAGACCCTGGAAGAGCTTGACCTGAAGGAATGGAAGGCCCTTTCGCCGCTTTTTAACGAAGACATAAGGGAGGCGGTCTCCATAAAGAGATCGCTTAACGCAAGGAAGGTCTACGGCGGCACGGCGCCTGAAAGCGTCAGAAAAATGCTCCGGGCCGCGAAAAAAGAAATAGAAAAAGGGGCCTGCTGATGAGGTATTTCATAATAATCACAGCTCTCCTTGTCCTTGCGGCAGGGGCATCATCCTGCGGCAAAAAGGGCCCGCCATTGCCGCCGCTGGAGACGGCTGCCCTTGTAAACAGGTAATACCCCGCTACCCGTCTATATCCTTTGAACCTTGGAAGTCTTTTGATAGAATAAATTATTTCGGAGGGCATTGATGCATTTCTTCGAGTACAAGGGCAAAAACTTCTACGCCGAGGGAGTACCCGTCGGGCGGATAATAAAGGAAGTAGGCACGCCGGTCTATATCTACAGCCAGAAGACCTTGAAGCGCCACTACAAGGCCTATGACGAGGCCTTCGGGAGTGTTGCGCACCTTATCTGCTATTCCATAAAGGCGAACTCCAATATCTCGGTCCTCCGGGCTTTTGCCGAGGAGGGGAGCGGCTTCGACATCGTCTCCGGCGGAGAGCTCTTCAGGGCGCTTAAGGCCGGGGCAGACCCGCGTAAGATCGTCTTTTCCGGCGTGGGCAAGAGGGAGGACGAGATAGAGTACGCGCTAAAGAGCAACATACTCATGTTCAATGTGGAGTCCCCCCAGGAGCTCCGCGCCATAGACGCGATAGCCGGGCGCTTGAGGAAAAAGGCCGGGATAGCCATAAGGGTCAATCCGGACGTGGACCCGAAGACGCATCCCTACATATCAACGGGGCTCAAGAAGAACAAGTTCGGCATAGAGACCGGCGAGGCCTTCAAGGAATACCTCAACGCCAAAAGGCGGCTTAAGAACGTGGACCCCATAGGCATAGACTGCCACATAGGCTCGCAGATAACGAAGCTCGGCCCGTTTGTGGACGCGCTCCGTAAGACGACCGACCTCCTTAAAAAGCTCAGGGCCGAGGGCGTGGAAATAAAGTACCTGGATATGGGCGGCGGCCTGGGCATCACCTATGACAGGGAAGAGCCGCCGCACCCGAGCAAATACGGCGAGGCCGTCATGAAGGGCACAAAGGGCCTCGGCGTCACATTGATATTTGAGCCCGGAAGGTCTATGGTCGGGAACGCGGGCATACTCGCCACAACGGTCGTCTATACCAAGAAGAATGCTAAGAAGAACTTCGTGATAGTCGATGCCGCAATGAACGACCTCGCAAGGCCCAGCCTCTACGGCTCGTACCACGCCGTAAAGGCGGTCAAAAAGAACGGCAAAAGGGGGATCGTCGCCGACGTGGTCGGCCCGATCTGCGAATCGGGCGATTTCCTTGCAAAGGACAGGGAGATACCGCAGGTAGCGCCCGGTGATACAATAGCCCTCATGAGCGCGGGCGCGTACGGTTTTTCCATGTCGAGCAACTATAACACCCGGCCCCGCGCGGCCGAGGTGATGGTAAGGGGCAGGGAATTCTCGGTCATAAGGAAGAGGGAGAGCCTCGAAGACCTCGTAAGGGGAGAGGAAGCGCGCCCAGTAGCGAAGCGGAAAAAGGCGGCCCGGAGAAGGTAGCATGAAGATTAAATTTTCCAAGATGCACGGCCTCGGGAACGACTTCATCGTCATTGACGCGATGTCAAGGGACATACCCGGCATCGCCGGGAAGCTCAAGAAGCTCTCTGACAGGAGATTCGGGATCGGCTTCGACCAGGCGCTCATACTCAAGTCCTCGAAAAAGGCGGACTTCAGGATGGACATCTACAACAGCGACGGCGGCAGGGTCGAGATGTGCGGGAACGGCATACGCTGCCTTGCCGAGTACGTCTGGTCCAGGGGGCTGTCGAGGAAACGCAGGCTGGACATAGAAACGCTTGCGGGTATAATCAGGCCAGAGAGGGCTGGGAAGCTGGTGAAGGTTGACATGGGCGAGCCGGTCCTGGAGGGGAGTCTCGTGCCTACGCTCGCGGAGGGCAGAATCGTCGACAGGAGGCTTGCCGCAGGCGACAAATCCTTCGAGATAACCTGCGTCTCCATGGGCAACCCGCACTGCGTCATATACGTTGACGACGTGGACGGCTTCCCGGTTACGAAGTACGGTCCGCTTCTGGAAGTAAACAGGTTTTTCCCGAAGAAGACCAATGTCGAATTCATAGAGGTCCTCGGGAGGAAAAGGATAAAGATGAGGGTATGGGAGCGCGGGGCGGGCGAAACGCTTGCCTGCGGGACAGGGGCGTCGGCGGCCGCTGTAGCGTCCATGCTCAAGGGCCTCACGGACAACAAGGTCGCGGTCCTATTGAAGGGCGGCAGGCTCGACATCGAATGGTCGAATAAGGACAACCACGTATACATGACCGGACCGGCGGAAGAGGTCTTCAGGGGAGAGATAGAGCTTTGAAAGGGAAAACCGGCAAGGAGGGAGAAATGTTCACAGGCTCGATAACCGCCCTGGTCACTCCGTTTCGGGACGGGGGGGTCGACGAGGAGGCTCTTAGGAGGCTCGTCGAGTTCCAGATAACGAACGGCTCGGACGGGCTCGTGCCGTGCGGCACTACCGGCGAGTCCGCGACCCTTTCCTACGAGGAGCATGACAGGGTAATAGAGCTCACAATAGAAGCGGCCGCCGGGAGGGTCCCTGTTATCGCCGGGACAGGCTCGAACTCCACGGCTGAGACAATAGCCCTCACAAAGCACGCCGAGAGCGCCGGCGCAAAGGCCGCTCTTCTCATAACGCCATACTATAATAAGCCCACTCAGCAGGGCCTTTACGAGCATTACAGGAAGGTGGCCGAGGAGGTCTCCATACCCCTTATACTCTACAACGTGCCAGGGAGGACGAGCGTAAACATGCTCCCGGAGACGACCGCGAGGCTCTCGGAGCTTAAGAACATCGTCGGGATAAAAGAGGCAACCGGCGACCTCAAGCAGGTGAGCGACACTATCGAGTTCTCAAAGAAGGGCTTTATCGTCCTTTCAGGCGACGACTTCACGACCCTGCCGCTACTTTCAATCGGCGGGCACGGCGTGATATCCGTCACCTCGAACGTCGTCCCCGGCATGGTATCTGATATGATAAAGGCGTTCATGAAAGGCGACCTCGCCGGCGCACGGGATATTCATTACAGGCTCGAGCCCCTCAACAGGGCCATGTTCCTCGAGACGAATCCGGTCCCGGTAAAGACGGCCCTTTACATGATGGGCATGACCGGCCCGGAGTTGAGGCTTCCGCTCGTCGATATGAGAGACGAAAACAGAGAAAAGCTCGCGTCCGTCCTCGATAGCTTCGGGCTCGTAGCGAAAGGAGCCCGGAGATGATTAAGATAGCGGTCACCGGCGCCGCCGGAAGGATGGGCAGGGCCATAATAGGCGCGATAGAGGCGAACCCCGCGACCTCCTTTTCCGGGGCCCTTGAAAGGGAGGATTCCCCGTACCTAGGGAAAGACGCCGGCGAGATGGCCGGGATAGGAAAATCCGGGATAAGGATAACCGACAGCCCGGAAAAGGCGTTCAAGAAGGCTGACGCCATAATAGATTTCAGCACCCCCGAATCGTCCATGAAGGTATTGGACTTGGCCGTAAAATTCGGGAAGGCCCTGATCATAGGCACTACCGGGTTCTCTTTCCATCAGCGGGACGAGATAAAGGAGCTCTCGGAAGGCGGCAGGGTAGTGATGGCCCCGAACATGTCCGTGGGCGTGAACCTTCTCCTCCGGCTCGTACAGGAGGCGGCGTCGGTCGTAGGCAGGGAATATGATATTGAGATAATAGAGGCGCACCACAGGCACAAGAAGGACGCCCCGTCAGGGACGGCGCTCAGGATAGCTGAGGTGGCCGCTACAGCCGTAGGCCGGGACCTCGACAGCGTTGCGGTCTACGAGCGCAAAGGGATAATAGGCGAAAGGAGGCCGGAGGAAATAGGCATACAGACCATAAGGGCCGGCGACATAGTGGGCGACCACACCATAATATTTGCGGGTCCAGGCGAGAGGATAGAGATAACCCACAAGGCCTCATCGAGGGACACTTTCGCGGCAGGGGCCGTAAAGGCCGCGGTCTGGGTGATGGACAAGCCGAACGGTCTCTATGACATGCAGGACGTGCTGGGGCTTAAGCGCCTCTAAGCGGTCTTTTTGAAGCACCTCTAAAATAGATATTCCCCCGGACTCTGGGTAGTTACGGGAAAAGCGCGAAAGAACCTCTTTTTAGAGGTTGCCTGAAAAGAATTTTCGACATCTCACCCCCAGAAGGTTTTAAAACGGCTTCCCAGGCGGGACCGGTTCGGCCCAAACCAAAGGAGAAAAGATGAAAAAGATAAAGGTACTGGCGCTCGTTTCAGCACTGGCAATAGCCGCCTCGTATGCCCCGGAGGCCGAGGCCTTCGAGGCAAAAGGGGGGAATTGCGCGGAATGCCATACCATCACAAAAGAGGAAGCCTCGAAGCTCCTTAAGGCCGATAAGTTCAAGGCGGAGGTCAAGGCGGTCCGCTTAAGCCCGGTAAAAGGCCTCTGGGAAGTGGAGCTCGTCCAGGGCGATAAGGTCATCCTTGTCCATCTGGACTTCGCGAAAAAGACCCTAATAGAGGGGAGGTTCACGGAGCTTTCCGATCTTGGCGAGCCGAAGCCCTTGAGGAGGGTCGATCTCAAGGACGTCTCGATGGAAAAGGCGGTCGTGATGGGGGATCCCAAGGCGGAGAAGAAGGTAGTCGTCTTCAGCGACCCGGATTGCCCGTACTGCGCCAGGCTGCACGAGGAGCTTAAGGAAATAATCGCCGAGAGGAAGGACATCGCCTTTTATATAAAGATGTACCCACTCGCGATACATCCAAGCGCCTATGAGAAGAGCAAGGCAATAGCCTGCCAGAAGTCGGTCAAGCTCCTCGAAGACGCATTCGCCGGGAAAAAGCTCCCGAAGCCCGATTGCGAGACCCAGGAAGTGGACAATAACATCCGGCTCGCAGAGGGGCTCGGCATAAAAGGCACCCCGGCCCTCGTCATGCCCGACGGCAGGCTCTTCCCGGGCTATGCGCCGGCTGACGTGCTCCTTGGGGTCATAGACAACCGGAAGCCCTGAGGTCTTATAAATAAATCTCAAGCTGCGCCCTCTTCAGTCCGAAGAGAGGAATGATCTGGCAGGATGTTGGAAAAGTCCTTCCTGGACTTTTTCAGCCACAATGAATCCGTCCAAGCCTCACAAATTGCTCGACTTGGATACTCTTCGCAATCTGGCAATCCATCCATGGATTGCTTAGCAGGGTGTTTTTCAACAACCTGCTAGTTTTGCCAGATTTGCCTTGACTTTTATACATGTAAAAAGATAAGAAAAGGCAGGTCCGGTGCGTATCGCGCACGGGGGAATCGAAACGAGTGGAGCCGGCGGGGGGAGTTGAACCCTCGACCTACTGATTACGAATCAGTTGCTCTACCACTGAGCTACGCCGGCGTTTTAAAAAATAAATGTTAAGATAAAAGGCCTGTTTTGTCAAGCTTTTTGAGCCAAAAAGGCCATGGCCGCGGCATCCCCCGGCCCTGAAAGGCTTATGGGCGTAGACACACTCACGATCGAGAGGACGAACAGCAACAAGGTCCTCATAATCGACGATAACCTTGTCAATAAGGCCGCAATCGAGGACGTCCTGGCAGAGAACGGGTTCGAGACCAGGGCCGCTGCCGACGGCAAGGAGGGGCTCCGTATTCTCCATGAATGGGTCCCGAACGTCATACTACTCGACCTGGTCATGCCGGGCATGGACGGAATGAGCGTCTGCCGCGAGATCAGGCGGATGAACATCTCCCCTAGGCCCTCCATAATCATAATCTCCGTTAAGGACGACAAGGAATCCATCGTAAGCGCGCTTACTAACGGGGCTGACGATTTCATAGTGAAGCCCCTGAACGGGGCCGAGCTCGTGGCGAGGGTGAAGGCCCAGAAGAGGATATGCGAGTTCTACCGGGAGCTCGAGGAGGACAAGAAGAACCTGGAGACCCTGCTTGACATCACGACCGCGATGGCTGCGACCCTGGACGCCTCGGAGATACTCAGCACGATTGTCGACAAGGTGGCCGCGACGACCAACGCCGTCAGGTGCTCGATAGTGCTGATATCGACGCACGAGAACGAGGGATACGTGCTCGCCTCTCACGAGGACCCGCAGGTAAAGGAGCTCAAGATCGACCTCTCAAAGTACCCCGAGATAAAACAGGTCATGACGAGCAAGATGCCGCTCGCCCTCGAGGACGTGCTCGGGAACCCGATAATGTCCCCGGTCCGCGACAGCATCAAGGACCTGGAAGGCATGAGCATACTCATCCTCCCCATAGTTTTCCACGACGAGGTCCTCGGGACCCTTTTCCTCCGGACCAGAAAGAAAAAGAACGGGTTCACGCAGAAGGAGATAGATTTCTGCAGGATAGTGGCGAACGCCTCCTTCCACGCGCTCAGGAATGCCAGACTTTTCGAGAAGGTCGTAAAGGAGAAGGACGTCCTGAAGGAGATGGCCGTAAGGGACCACCTTACGAACCTTTACAACCACAACTTTTTCTATTCGAGGCTCGAAGAGGAGTTCGAGAGGGCGGTAAGGTATGAAACGCCGCTTTCACTCATAATGGTCGACATCGACAACTTCAAGAGCATAAACGACACCTACGGCCACAGGGTAGGGGACATGGTCCTCAAGGAAATCGCGGCCCTGATAAAAAAGGGCGTCCGGAAGACGGACGTAGTCGCCCGATATGGAGGGGAGGAGTTTTCGGTCATACTCCCGCACACGCTCCTTAAGGGCGCGGTCGACGAGGCCGAGAGGCTCCGCGAGATGATAGAGGCGCACGCGTACGCGGGCCTCGTGAACCAGAGGATAACCGTAAGCATCGGGGTGGCCTCTTATCCGCAGAAAGGGGCCATGAACTCCGGCGACCTCGTAAATCACGCGGACGACGCGCTCTATAAGGCCAAGTGGAGTGGGAAGAACTGCGTTAAGGTGGCTGAGGTGTAAGGGAAGTATATAAGGCAACCTCCAAAAATTGATCTTTTCCCCGGATTCTGTGTCAGAACCGGGAATAAAAATGCTCACATATTGTTCATATATGCTGCGCTTTTTATTCCCGGCCTTCCTTGACTCCGGGAAAAATCTCTAATTTTTAGAGGTTGCCATGCATGAATTTGTATTCGGGAAGGGAAAGGCGGGCTTCGGCCCGCCTTTTTAGCTTGTGCCAAGCGGAGCAGATTATTGAATCACAGGGTTTCCTTCGTCGAGGGACCAGAATGGATTGTGCACCACCTCCCACAAATAGCCGTCCGGGTCGGTAAAATAGCCGCCGTATCCGCCCCATGAGGTCTTTTGAGCCTTTTTAGGTATGCCCGCGCCGGCTGCCCTGGCCTCGTCCAATACCTTGTCCACTTCCTCGGGGCTCTCTACATTGTGCGCGAGGGTAAAGCCCGGGAATCCGCCGCCTTCCGGACTGACATCCGCATCCTTTGCGAGAAGGTCCTTCGGGTAGAGCGCGAGAACCACGCAGTTGAGCTTGAAGAAGGCTACCTCGCCGTTCACTACCTTTACGGGCCAGCCGAGCCTGTTTCCGTAAAAATCGAGGGACCGTTCAAAATCGCTCACTCCGAGCGTCACGACCGTGAGCCTTGGCTCCATAACCCGCCTCCGCATACCGGAATCATTAATCTAATCTGAAATTTGAATTCCCCACCGCTTGCGGCGGGAGGTTCATTTGCGACCGAGATTCTTATCTCGCCCCGTCCTGGGGCTCGCCCCTTCGGGCCTTGCACCTTTGGTGCAAGTTCAATTTTCGCTATCCTGCGAAAATTGTCGCTTCGCTCAGAATGACAGGCTGAAACAGTTTTTCAGCAACCGGTGAAACGCGCGGCTTGCCGCGAGGTGGTTCATTTCTGTATCTTTATCGCGCAGAGGCTCCCGCACATGGTGCAAACGCTCTCGTCCTCGGGCGGGCTCGTCTCCCTTATGGCCCTGGACCTCTTCGGGTCAATGGAGAGCCTAATCTGCTCCTCCCAGTCGAGGGCCTTCCTGGCCCTGGCGAGCCTTATGTCGGCCTCCATCGCGCCTTTCGCCTTCTTTGATATGTCCCCCGCGTGCGCGGCTATGCGCGAGGCCATGACCCCTTCGCGGACGTCGTCGACCGTCGGTAGCCTCAGGTGCTCGCTCGGTGTCACATAACAGAGAAAATCCGCTCCGGCCGCGGCGGCTATGGCCCCGCCGATTGCGGATGTTATGTGGTCATACCCCGGCGCTATGTCGGTGACGAGCGGGCCGAGCACATAAAAGGGCGCACCGTTACAGAGCCGCTTCTGGATGATTATGTTAGCCTCTATCTGGTCGAGCGGCACGTGTCCCGGCCCCTCTATCATGACCTGCACGCCCTCCTCGAATGCCTTTTTCGCGAGCTCGCCTAGCGTTATGAGCTCGTGGACCTGGCCCCTGTCGGTCGCGTCCGCAAGGCAGCCGGGACGGAGGCCGTCGCCGAGGCTAAGGACCATGTCGTACTTTTTGGCTATCTTAAGGAGCCTGTCATAGCCCTCGTAAAGCGGGTTCTCTTTCTTGTTGAATTTCATCCACTCGGCCGTGAGGGCGCCGCCTCTGCTGACGATTCCCATTATGCGCCCTTCCTTCCTTACCCGCTCTACCGAGCTCCGCGTGACCCCGCAGTGGACGGTCACGAAGTCCACACCGTCTTGGGCATGGGCCTCTATCGAGTCGAACATTTCATCGGGCTCGAGCTCTACAAAGGACTTCCCCTTTTTTCTGGCGTCATAGGCGGCCTGGTAAATAGGTACTGTGCCTATGGGTACGCTCGACTCGGCCATTACGGCTTTTCTTATTGCGGATACGTCCCCGCCGGTTGAGAGGTCCATTACCGCGTCTGCCCCGGCCTCTATGGCGGCCCTGAGCTTGGTAAGCTCTTCCTCTATATCGGCCCTGTCCTGCGACGAGCCTATATTGGCGTTGACCTTGGTCCGGAGACCCCTTCCAACCGCAAGGCCCTGTATGGAGTGGTGCAGTCTGTTCTTCGTGATTACGACGGTCCCGTCCTCGATGCCCTTTCTTATGAAGTCCGGGTCTACGCCTTCGGAGAGAGCAGCGTTCCTCATCTCTTCGGTTATAACGCCCTTGCGGGCGGCCTCAAGCTGTGTCATATCCGCTCCTTCTTTTATGCTGCATTTATTCTGTCTGCCTGCAGGCGAGGGCCTTTTCTATAAGTTCCCTTGCGGCCAGCGCCGCATCCTTGCTACCCATTATGGCTGATATGACGGCTATGCGCGCACCTCCGCCTACTGCCTCGCGCAGATTCTCTTTATTTACGCCGCCGAGCGCGTATACGGGTATGGAGAGCGCGGCGGCTGTATCTTTAAGCGCCACGGTCCCGAGGGGCTGCCCGTATTTCGCCTTAGACGGCGTATGAAAAACAGGCCCGAAGGTCACGAAATCCGCTCCCTTGGCCTCGGCTTTCCTTGCTTCATCGAGGGAATGGGTGGAGACGCCTATGAGTTTGCCCGGTCCGAGCAGCTCTCTTGCGCATGAGGCCGCGTAGGAGTTCGATGTAAGGTGCACCCCGTCGGCACCGGAGAGCATGGCTATGTCCACACGGTCGTTAATGAGAAGCTTCGCGCCGTATCCGGAAGCCAGTTCCCGGACCTCTTTCGCAAGGTGAAGCAGTTCCCTCGCTGAAAGGTCTTTCTCCCGGAGCTGCAGAAGCCTTATCCCGCCCGAGAGCGCCGCCTTCAAGGTGCTCAGGAACGCGCCCGGAGGGGCGGTTTTCCTGTCCGTTATCAAATAGACTGAAGGCAGCTTTCCCATTCCAATGAACGCAAGACCGGCTCTGGGCGGGGTCTTTACTTTCTCTTTCTCCCCGGAGCCTCCCAGAGCCTCTTGTAGAAAATTATGATGATTCCGGCCAGGGCTGCGGCCACGCTTACGGCCTGGGCCGCGCGGAGCGAGTCGAGCATAAGGCTGTCGGCCCTGAAGTGCTCGACAAAAAACCTCCCCATCGAATAAAGGACGATATACGAAGCGAATATGAAGCCGTCCTTATGCCCCTTTTTCCGGAGATAGAACCACAGGAATGAGAAAATCCCCAGGTTTATGAATAGCTCGTAGAGCATGACCGGGTGTAGCGGGATCCCCGGGAACTCCGAGCCCGCGGGAGATTCCGGCGGGAAGACGAGCCCCCAAGGGAGGTCCGTGGGCCTGCCGTGAGCGTCCCCGTTCATGAAATTACCGAACCTGCCGAAGGCCTGCCCGAGTATGATGGCCGGGGCAACTGCATCAGCCATGCGCCAGAAGGGAACGCTTTTTTTCCGGAGATAAACCCATGCCGCTCCCAGCCCGCCCAGAAGGCCCCCGTGTATCGCGAGCCCGCCGTGCCAGACGGCAGGTATCTCAAGTGGGTTCGCGCCGTAGTAGCCCCAGTTGAACGCGACATAGTAGAGCCGCGCCCCGAAAATACCGCCCGCGACGGTCCAGACTATGAAGTTCATGATGTCGTCGCGGCTTAAGCCCAAGCCTTTCCTTTCCGCCTCCCATATGATGAGGCGGCTCCCTACCAGGATCGCGATGACGTACATTAGCCCGTAGAACCGTATCTCTATCGGGCCGAACTCAAAGAGTACCGGATGCATTCCTTCCCGCCTATTCTATTACGCCGGAGAGCGGGCTCGACGCCGTGGCGTAGAGCTTCCTGGCTATTCTGCCGGAACGGTATGCGAGCCTTCCGGCCTCGACCGCCAGGTTCATGGCCTTTGCCATTGCGACCGGGTCTTTTGCCCCGGCTATGCCTGTGTTCATGAGAAGGCCGTCGCAGCCGAGCTCCATGGCTATTGCCGCGTCGGAGGCAGTACCCACGCCCGCGTCCACTATGACGGGCACCTTGACGGTTTCGAGTATGATCCGGATGTTGTAGGGGTTCCGAATGCCGAGCCCGGAGCCTATGGGCGCGGCAAGGGGCATGACCGCCGCGCACCCGATATCCTCGAGCTTCCTTGCCATTATGGGGTCGTCGTTCGTGTATGGGAGCACCGTAAAGCCGTCTTTTACTAGCACCCGTGCCGCCTCAAGGAGCGCCTCATTATCGGGAAAAAGGGTCTTTTCGTCGCCTATGACCTCGAGCTTTACAAGGTCGGTCTCAAGCGCCTCCCTCGCAAGCCGCGCGGTCCTTATCGCCTCCTCTGCCGTATAGCATGCTGCGGTATTGGGAAGGAGTGTGTATTTTGCGTCTATGTGGTCGAGAAGAGAGTCGCTTCCGCGGTCAAGGTTCACGCGTCGCACGGCCACGGTTATGACCTCAGCGCCGGAGGCTTCGAGCGCCTTCACCATGACCTCGTTCGAGGGGTATTTGCCCGTGCCGACCATGAGGCGGGACTTGAATTCGTAGTTGCCTATTTTCAATACGTCCATTGCTACGCTCCTGTCTTTAAGCCAGCCGTTATTTGAATCGTTCAAACCAAACCTACCCGCCGCCCACCATCCTGACTATCTCTACCGCGTCCCCCTCCTTGAGGACGGTTGTGCCCAATAGCCTCTTCGGCACTATCTCGCGGTTCAGGTCAATTGCAATGCCCTGCCTCTTTATTGCCAGGATGTTGAGTAAAGCGTCAATGGTCATTCCCTCGCTGATTTCCCTTCGCTCTCCGTTCACTTTGATGTGCATCAGAAGTACTGGTCCCTTTTCCCCTTCTCGAGGGCATCGAGTTTCAAAATGAGCGCCTCTTTAAGTCCCTGGTCCTTTACCCCGGCGAGCCCTTCGTCAATGGCCCGTTCGACAGATTCCCTTGTGCCGTTACTGCAGAAGTCCAGCAGGTACTCCTTCAGGGTTAGGATGGCGTTCGCCTGGCAGAACTTCTCCATCTCGCCTGCGATGGTCCTGCCGGTAAAGTCCCCTCCGGTCCTCCCGACCCTGTAGCAGGCAGTGCAGAGGCTAGGGAGAAGCCCCTCGTCCACGACCGACTTCATCACCTCGGCAAGTCCCCTGTGGTCGGTGGTCGAGAACTGCTCGAGGCTCGCCTCCTTGCCCGCGTAGCCGCCGGGGTTGGTCCGGGACGCGGCGCTCAACTGTGTAGCCCCGGCGTGTATGAGCTCTGCCCTCAAACTTGCCGGCTCCCTCGTTGAGGCTACTATCCCGGCGGACGGGACGCTTAAGCGGAAGACAGCCACAATCTTTTTAAGCTCGAGGTCAGTGACCCTCATCGGCACATCTTTCAAGCCGTCCTCGGCGGGCCGTAGCCTCGGTATGGAAATGGTATGGGCGTGCGCGCCGAATTTATTATAGAGGTGGAGCGAATGGGAGATGGTTGCGAGCGCGTCGAACCTGTAATCGTAGAGTCCCAGGAGCGGGCCTATGCCCACGTCGCCGAAGCCCGCCTCCATCGCCCTGTCCATCACGCCCAGCCTGAAATCGTAGTCCTTTTTCCTGCCAAACGGGTGCATGAGCTCGTAGGTGGGCCGGTGGTAAGTCTCCTGGAAGGACTGGTAGACACCGGCTCCCGAGGCCTTGAGTTCCTTAAGAGAGTCCGTTTCCATCGGGGGGGCGTTCACATGGACTATCCTTATGCCCGTCCTATCGTATATGGCCCTCACGCACGAGACGATATAGTCGATGCCCCATCTCGGGTCCTCGCCGGTCACAAGGAGCACGCGCTTAAAACCCATGCCTTCGAGGGTCTGCGCCTCTGTAACGGCTTCGTCGACTGAAAGGGCCTTTCGCGCAATCCCGTTACTGCCGCTTCTGAATCCGCAGTACCTGCAGCCGTTCGTGCAATGGTTCGAGAGATAAAGGGGCGCGAAAAGGACGATGCGCTTCCCGAATACCGTCTCCTTTACCTCTGCCGCGGTCTTTATAAGTAGCCCGGCCAGATTCGGCTCCTTTATGGCAAGGAGCGTGGCAGCCTCTTCAAGTGAAAGCCCCTTGGCTTTTGAAGCGGTCTTGAGCACCCGGAGGGCATCGGTCTCGCCCGGCTCAGGCAGGGACGCCAGGCGCTCTATATTTTCATGGTCGATGGACATCAGGGCAAACCGCCAGTCTAGGTTCCAGTCAAAGCAGCCCGGTAATGCATGGGAGGTCGGCGGGGAATAAAAAAGCCGCCAGACGGCGGCTTTCGGCAAGAGTGCCTTTTGATATGGAATATATCAGCCGCTTCCCTACGCTGGCATTAACCAGATCAGGTCGTTAGGGTCTTCCCTTCCGGGAACTCTCAGCCCTTACGGACTCCCCTAGCGTGATTTTTCCCCTCGGAAGGGGTTTGAATAAGGATAGCAGTCCCGGACTTTCAAGTCAAATCGAAAAAGGCGGGGACGGGCCGTACTGTTTTAATTGTACTGAAAGGTGATTCGGTCGGGAGGGATTCGGTTCCGGCCCCGTAGGGGCATTTACATGAGCTTACTTACGGAGATGATGCCCTCGGCTATCTCGCGCATTTTCTTGTTCTCTTTCTGGGAGTGGGACTGGAGGAGCTTGAAGGCCTCTTCCTCGGAGATATTGCACCTCTTCATGAGGATGCCCTTGGCGCGCTCTACGAGTTTCCTGGTCTCGATCGCGTCCTTCAGGTCGTCTACCTCAACCTTGAGGCTCTTGAATTCCCTGTACCTTGCCATCGCGAGCTTAATGGCCGGCTCGAGCTGCTTCTTAGTGACGGGCTTTACGAGGTAAGCGAAAACGCCGGACTCTATGGCCTTTGTGGCCATCTCGTCCGAGGAAAGGCCTGTTATGAGGATTATGGGTACGGGCCCTTTGGAGGTTATTGCCTTTGCAGCGTCTATGCCGTCCATCTGCGGCATCTTGACGTCGAGGATTATGAGGATCGGGTCCAGCTCGACGGCCATCTCCACGGCTGCCTGGCCGTTTGAGACCGCCTCTACCTGGTAGCCGAGGAGCTCAAGCTGGTTCTTTAGAAAAAGCCTGGTTTTTGGGTTGTCCTCAGCTATGAGGACCTTTTTTTCCTGCACCACTGCCGTAGCCTTCATGACCGTTATAGCCCTCGCGACTATTTGCGTTACAATAACCTATAACACTGCTTTCAGTCAATATTTTTTTGGGTTCCAATGGTTTATGCCGCTAACCGCCGCGCTGCCCCGGCCTGAAAAGGCGTGCATTCACTATACCTGAAATGAGGCGGAGTGCAACCCAATCCAAGGCCAGCACGGATGTTACGAAAAAGCCGAGCGAGGGGAGATAGAGCCTGTGCTCGACCAGCGAGTCTCTGATGGGCACGAAGCTCGATGTCGGCGAGAGTATGATGAAAAACCAGAAGATGGAAAAACCCGCCACCCTTGCCCTGGAGTCCGGGCCTTTCTGCCTCCGGAAAAGGAGAAATAGGCCGGCCCCGGCTATGGCCAGCAATATAATAAGTGATGCAGCCGGCGGAAGGACGGGTATGTTGAGGATTGTTCCGGGCGGAACTGACGGTGCCTTAAGTAACTCACTGGCCCAAGGGAAATCGTAGTCGATATTCTGGTTCACGGGCACCGTAAGGAGGGCGATATAGTATACGATGGCATTGAACTGCGTATAGAGGTATTCTTTCGGGCTCACCCCGGAGAGCCCGAACCCGGCTGAATCGCCGTATTTGCTCTTTTCCCCCGCATCCTGCGCCCTGTCTTGCGACAAGGGCGCGCCTGCCTCTTCCGCGTTCGCCTCCGGTGCCGTAAGGAACGACGGGGCGCTTACGATTTTGAGGACACGCAGGGGCAGTGCGGCGGCATGCCTTTCCGAGGCCTCGATCGCGCTTACCTTCTTCGGACGGCTTAATCCGCCGAGCGGCGCTACGGTCGTCACCGTGAAATAGGCGAAGAGGGCGGCAAGGAGGCAGTATACCGGCCACCTCGACAGCATCTCACGGCACCTCCCCTTCGCTATAAAGCAGATGTCATAAAGAAGGATGATGGCAGGCAGGGTATAGGCGACCTCCTTGGAGACGAAGGCAAGGAAATAGGAGGCAGCAACACCCGCGTACATAAACGCCTTTCTCACAGGGGCGGAAGAGGAGGCGGCCCGGGCGAATAGCAGGACTGAAAGTAGATAGAAGCCTGCAGAGAGGGACTCCATCCGCTGCACTATATATGTGACCGCCTGGGTCTGTACCGGGTGCACGGCGAATAAAAGGGCCGAGAACGCGGCGAGCCTCCTGGAGTCCGGCACGTCCACATTGGCCAGCCTGAACGTGGCAAGGAGGAGGAAGTAGGCCAGAAACGAGTTAAGGACGTGAACTGCCAGGTTCACCGCGTGATAGCCCCAGACCTCAAACCCGCCCACCGCGTAGTTGAGCGCAAAAGTGAACTGGGTAAGCCCCCTTGTATTCTCGACTATGAGCCAGAAATTGCCGAGGTCCCGGAGCAGCAGGTTGTCAAGCGTCTGGGAGTCGTCGAACAGAAGCGGCGCGCGGAACGAGTTGGAATACGCGGCAAGAGTGAGGAGGGCCATGAAGATAATGAAGGCCGGGCTGAACCAGCGGTGCGAAAAGAGCCTAATCATCCGGGAGCCCCGGTCCCTTGGCCTTCCCCTTGCCGGAAAGGTCTATGCCGGATTCCTTGAGCGCGTTCTTTATGAGAGTAAGCTCCTGGCTCAAGACCTTGTTCTTTTCATGAAAGATAGAGATTACGACCGAGAAGTGGAGGTTTATGAGGAGCACGAATAGAAAGGCCACAAGGAAAAGAAGCGACGGGGGATAGGCGACCCCGATTTTTTCAGCGAAGGTGTCAAGGAGCTCTTTTTTAAGGGAGAGGGCCAGGATTATTATGGCTGCCGCCAGCCAGAGCACGGAGTATTTCTCTTTGAGAAGCCCCCGCCTGATGAAATCTATGACTATGCCGAAGAGCAGCACCGACCCGAGTATCGCGACTATCTGGACAAGGTACATGAAGCCTCTCCTTCGGGCCTAAGTCCTCTTCATGAGGTCCACCAGGATGGCCAGAAGGACCTTGGCCATGTAATAGACGGACTTCATTGGGGTTATCGAGGAGCGACCGCCGGCCCTCTTGGTCATTTCAACCGGGACCTCCATTATCCGGAAGCCTTTTTTATGGAGGAGCACCAGCGCCTCCACTTCCGGGTAATCGTCAGGATACCGGGAGCTGAAGAACTCGATACAGCTCCTGCCGGCCGCCCTGAACCCGGAAGTGGTATCGGTCATGCGCTCCCTGATTATGGCCGAAACGAGCCTGGAGAAAAAGACCATACCGGCGCTTCTGGCAATCGACGGCCTGTATTCGCCCATGCCCAGGAATCTCGAGCCAACGACCATGTCCGCCCTTCCCTCGGCCACCGGCCTGACCAGGTCGATTATCTGGTCGGCCGGGTGCTGGCCGTCGCCATCAACCTGCACCGCGATATCGTACCCGCGCCGGAGGGCATACTTGTACCCGGTCTGCATGGTGGCGCCGATGCCCAGGTTGTATATGTGATTTAGGACAGTCACGCCTAGCCCTTCCGCGATCGCGCCCGTGCGGTCAGTAGAGCCGTCGTTCACGACTACTATGTCGGCCCCGGGCGCGTGCTTCCGGATGAGGGCGATTACGCCTCCAATGGAAGCCTCCTCGTTAAAGGCCGGGATTATTATAAGTATTTTCTTATTAGGCACCATTGGCGCGGGCAGGGTCCCGTTGGCGGAGGCGTTCTGTCATGACGGGGTGCAGATTCCTCGCAGTGGTTCTTTTAGCAGGCTGCCGAAAAAGTCCATCTGCTTCGTTGTCTGCGTCGCTCTAACTCCGGCGCATACAAAAATACGCCTCATTCCTCGCTCCACTGTTCCTAATGGGGCTTCGCATCTGGAGCTTTTTGAACAGCCTGAGCAATTTCGTGTTTTTCCGCCTGTTAGAAAGAAGGGGGATAGGGCCTGTCTCCAGTTTCTAACTACTTTTCAGCTAAATCGTTTTTTTTAATCGGCGCTCGGAAACTGTTCTCGTCCCGCCTTTATTAAATCAACTGGTGCCGAAGGGGGGACTCGAAGGTCGCCGCTCGATGCTCCCGCATCTCGCTCTGACCCGCGCGTCCGAGCTTCCGGCGTTCCTCCCGGAACGCCTCATCCTCCCTCCGGTCGGCGCTCGGACGCTGTTCGAGTCGGGCGAATCCAATCCGAGGGGGAGCTTCCCCCGCATCGTTTCTTTAATTTTTGGTGCCGAAGGGGGGACTCGAACCCCCACAGGCTTTCACCCACAAGAACCTGAATCTTGCGCGTCTGCCAATTCCGCCACTTCGGCATGTTAAGACGCTCCCGGTTGTCGCCAATTAAGCCTTGAAATGAAGCCCTGTTTCGGGCTATCATTCGGCTTTAAAAACCGGGCAATGCCTAAACATAGTCTCTCGACAATTCGAAATCTTCGCACAGCGGAAAACTTTAGTCAAGGGAGTTTTTGATGAAGTTCTTTATAGATACGGCCAATTTGGAGGAAATACGGACGGCGGACGAGTGGGGCCTCATAGACGGGGTGACGACCAACCCATCGCTTGTCGCAAAGGAGAAATGCGACTTCAGGGAGCGGATACGGGAGATTTGCTCCATAATCGACGGCCCTGTAAGCGCCGAGGCCGTATCCCTTGACGCCTCCGGGATGATATCCGAGGCCAGAGAGCTTTCAAAGATACACAAAAACGTGGTCGTCAAGGTGCCCATGACCCTCGAAGGGCTTAAGGCAGTAAAGGCCGTAAGCAAGGATGGCATCAAGACAAACGTGACCCTCGTCTTCTCGCCGGTCCAGGCCCTGATGGCCGCCAAGGCGGGCGCCACATACGTGAGCCCCTTCATAGGAAGGCTCGACGACATCTCGCATGTGGGCATGGACCTCATCGCCCAGATACTCGAAATATACTCGAACTACGGGTTCACCACAGAGGTGATAGCCGCGAGCATCAGGCACCCGGTGCATGTCCTCGAGAGCGCGGTCATGGGCGCCCATGTGGCTACCATACCGTTCAAGGTGCTTGAGCAGCTCTCAAAGCACCCGCTCACCGACTCAGGGATAGAGAGGTTCCTGAAGGACTGGGAGAAGGTCCCGAAGTAGGCCTGACCGATTCCATACAGCACTGTGGGTGACGGCAATCCGTAATCGACAAGACCAGCCGAAGAGTGTTCCTCCAGACCGCCCGGCATCGGGCAGTCCAATTCCTTTTACATTCCATGGATTCGCCCGCAAGGCGAGTAGCGGATATAATCTAATATCGGGGACCGCCCGCAATGCCTGCGCATTCTTTGCGCTACTCTGCAAAGGCATTTGGGCCGGTCCCGTATTGAGAGGTGAAAAGTGGTCGTCCATGTAGTGCTCTTCAAGCTCAAGGACAGGTCGCCAGGCTCCATAGAACGGGCGGCTGAAATCCTGAGGGGGCTCGAAGGCAAGGTGCCGGTCGTAAGGAAAATAGAAGTAGGGGTGGACGTATTGAGGTCCGGCCGCTCCTACGACATAGCCTTGACCGTGCGGCTCGATAGCCTCCAGGACCTCGAAGCCTACCAGGCGCACCCCGAGCACGTAAAAGTGGCGGAGTACATCGCGTCTGTAAGGGAATCGGTCGCGGTAGTCGACTATGAAGAATAACAAGAGGGAAGACCCGCGTAATATCGTGCTCCGGTTCATGGAGGAGGCCTCTCCCGGCCCCCTGACCCTGAGAGAGCTTATCCATGCCTTCGGGGTCCCGAGGGCCGAGAGGGACAGGTTTAAGCGCGTTGTAAAGGCGCTCGTCTCCGAAGGGCTCCTCGTAAAGACCAGGGGCGGAAGGTTCGGCCTGCCCTCTAAGATGAACCTCGTAACCGGCGAGCTTACATGTCATCCGGACGGTTACGGGTTCGTGGTCCCGGAGGAAGGGCGCGAAGAGGGGGATGTCTTTATCAGCAGCCGTAAGCTCTCAGGCGCCATGCACGGCGACACCGTCGTCGCGAGGGTGGAAGGGACCAAGCGCGGCGGAAAGCGCGAAGGCTCGATAATACGGATAACCTCGAGGGCGCATAAGACCATAGTCGGGAGATTCGAGCTCGCGAGGGGCTTCGGCGTGGTAATCCCGTCGGATGAGCGGATAACCAACCAGATAATAGTGCCTCTCAAGGAGGCCGCGGACGCGCCCCACGGAAGGATTGTCTCAGCCGAGATAACCCGCTGGCCCGCGAGGGAGATGGCCGCAACGGCAAAAATCATCGAGGTGCTCGGCGACCCTGACGACCCGGACGTGGAAGCGGACGTGATACTCCGTAAATACGGGCTCTCGAACAGGTTCCCGGCTGTGGTCATGCACGAGGTCAAGTCCGTCCCAAAAGACGTCTTAGCGAGGGAGATACGGGGCAGGACGGACCTTCGCGAACGGAGCGTCTTTACGATCGACGGCGAGACGGCCAGGGACTTTGACGATGCGGTCTCTATAGAGAAGACCCCCCGCGGCTACAGGCTCTGGGTCTCCATAGCGGACGTGAGCCATTACGTAGCGGAGGGGACCGAGATAGACAAAGAGGGATACGCAAGGAGCACGAGCGTATACTTCCCTGACAGGGCCATCCCCATGCTCCCCGAGGCCCTCTCGAACGGCATATGCAGCCTCAACCCGCGGGTCGACCGGCTGACCATGACGGCGGAGCTCGAGTTCGACGAAACTGGCGTGCCGGTCGGGAAGAAGTTCTACGAGAGCGTAATCCGGAGCGTCGAGCGGATGACCTACACGGACGTGAAGAAGCTCATACTGGACGAGGACCCGGCGCTCTCAACGCGATACGCGCATATAGTCCCGGACCTTAAGCTCATGGCCGTGCTCGCGGAAAAGTTGAGGGAGAGGCGGGCCGAGAAGGGCTCGATAGACTTCGACCTCCCGGAGCCGCAGATAATTATAGATATCGAGGGCAGGGTCGAGGACATAGTCAAATCCGAGAGGAACATCGCGCACAGGCTAATAGAAGAGTTCATGCTCGCCGCCAACAGGGCGGTTGCCGAGGAGTTCTCCCGCCGGGCCCTTCCGTTCCTCTATAGAATTCATGAGGAGCCGAGCGAGGATTCTATCGCGGACTTCAAGGAGTTCCTTTCGGCCTTCGGCATACGCTTCAGCCCCGAGGGTCCGAAGTCTTTCCAGGCCGTGCTTGAGAGGGTCGAGGGGAGGCCCGAGGAAAAATTAGTGAATCATGTGCTTCTGCGTTCGATGAAGCAGGCGGTCTATTCCGAGGAGAACGCGGGCCACTTCGGGCTCGCCTTCGACGATTATACGCACTTCACCTCGCCCATAAGGAGGTACCCGGACCTCATCGTCCACAGGCTCCTCAAACTTCTCCTTAAGAAGAAATACGGGGCAGAGACAAGGGAGCGGATGGAGGCGTACCTCCCGGCAGCGGCCGGGCACACCTCGGCAAGGGAGAGGAAGGCCATGGAGGCCGAGAGGGAGATAGCGGACTTGAAGAAGTGCCAGTTCATGAAGGACAAGGTCGGAGAGGTCTATGAAGGGCTGATCTCCGGAGTTACGAGCTTCGGTTTTTTCGTGGAGCTGAAGGACTGGTTCGTAGAGGGTCTCGTGCACGTCTCCATGCTCACGGACGACTACTATATACATGACGAGAAGCGGCACGCCCTCGTGGGCGAGAGGACGAAGAGGGCGTTCAGGCTTGCCGACGAGGTCACGGTCAAGGTCGCTGCAGTCGACCTTGAAAGGCGGAGGATAGAGCTCGTCCTTAACGAGGAGCGGCCCGCAAGGCCCGGAAGAAAGGGGCGGAAATGACTCCTTTGAGGGTCCATGTCGCCTACAAGAGCGCGCGGAGGCTCCGCGAGATCGCGAGCGTGCTCGTGCGCCACGGCTTCTATCCACTTATGGAAAGGCTCCGCCTTGCAAGGCTCGTATCCATACCCCTCAGGTTCGCCGGTAAAAGGAGGAAGGACCGGCTTACCGAGCCCGTGAGGGCGCGCCTCGCGATGGAAGAGCTCGGCCCCACCTTCATAAAGTTCGGCCAGATACTCTCTACGAGGCCCGACGTCGTCCCGCACGAATACATAATCGAGTTCCTGAAGCTCCAGGACTCGGTAAGCCCGCTCCCTTTCAGCGAAATACGGAAGGTCATCGAGGCAGAGTTCGGCCGCCAGGTTACCGAGGTCTTCTCCTCGATTGACGAGGCCCCGGTCGCCGCCGCCTCCATAGCCCAGGTCCACAGGGCAATCACCCGGGACGGCGACGAGGTGGTCGTAAAGGTTAAGAGGCCCGGCATCGAGGAGGTCATAAACACCGACATAGCCATACTCAAGTACATGGCGCGACTGGCTTTGAAGTACATCCCGGAGAGCAGGCTTTACGACCCGGTAGGGATGGTCGAGGAGTTCTCGAGGGTCATAAGGAGGGAGATGGACTTCAGCCTCGAGGCCAGTTACATGGAGAGGTTCAGGGAGAACTTCTCCGGCGACCCGAGGGTCAAGGTGCCGAAGGTCTACTGGGAGCTCACCGGCAGGGGCGTTCTCACTATGGAGCGCGTCAGGGGCATAAAGGTCGACCAGGTAAAGAGGCTCAAGGATGAGGGCATAGACACGGAAGCCGTAGCCCACCTCATAGCGGACATATTCTTCAAGCAGGTCTTCGAGTTCGGCCTCTTCCACGGCGACCTGCATTCCGGGAACATATTCGTCCTCTCGAAGGACAGCATTGCGCTCGTGGACTTCGGCATAGTCGGCAGGATCGGGCCGGAGATGAAGCAGAACCTGGCGGACATCCTCATCGGCATTGCGACCCAGGACATCGAGTCCACAGTGAAGGTATACCAGAGGATGGGAATACTGCCAGAGGCAATCGACAAGACCGCATTCGAGATGGAATATCATGATATAATCCTCCAGTATTTCGGGAGGCCGCTCAAATATGTAAAGATAGGGGAGCTCCTCCTCGACTACATAAGGCTGGCTGCGCGCCACGAGATAAGGCTCCCGAGGGAGCTCCTGCTTTTCGATAAGTGTATAATAGAGCTCGAAGGGCTCGCGCGCGTCCTTTACCCGGACGTGAACATCCTTGACGAGAGCGAGCCGTACGCCAGGAGACTTTTTATAGAAAGGATGAGCCCGAAGTCGATTGCGGAATCCGCGCTCTCGACCGCGTCGGACTACAAGGACCTCGCGGCCGAATTCCCCTCTCAGGCAGGCAGGCTTATGAAAAAGGTGCTGGACGATAGATTGAGGATAGAGTTCCTCCACAAGGGCCTCGAGGACTTCATGGGCGAGGTGGACAGGTCCTCGAACCGGCTCACCTTTGCGGTCATCATCGCCGCCCTCATCATAGGCTCCTCGCTCGTGATCGCGGCCGAAGCGGCGCCCAAGTTCCTGGGGCTCCCGGCCCTGGGCATACTCGGGTTCGTCATCGCCTCGGTCCTCGGCTTCTGGCTGGCCGTCCAGATATTGAGGTCAGGGAAGTTCTGAACTGTCAGGCAAGCTCTAAAAATTGATCTTTTCCCCGGACTCTGCGTCAGGGCGTTAATAAAAATGCTCACATATTGTCATATATGCTCCGCTTTTTATTCCCGCCCTTCCTTGATTGCGGGAAAAATCTCAAATTTTTAGAGCTTGCCCAATCCTATGCAGATATTCCGCAATTCGAGAAGACTGAAAAAAAAGGACGGCAACCCGGTCCTTACGCTCGGCAATTTCGACGGCCTCCACCTGGGGCACCAGCAGATACTTAAGAAGGTAAGGGAAAGGGCCAGGAAGCTCGGCTGCCCTTCGGTCGTCTATACCTTCGAACCGCACCCGCTTAAAGTGATTGCCCCTGAGAAGAGCCCTCCCCTCATTCTGAACCCGGCAAAAAAGGCCGAGCTCGTCGAGTCTTTCGGAATCGACTACATGATTATCGCGAGGTTCACCAAGGAGTTCGCCGCAAAGCACCCGGTGGAGTTCGTCATGGAGGAGCTTATCCCGCTCGGAGTGAAAGAGGTCTGGGTGGGACACGACTTCTCCTTCGGGAAAGGGAAGGCGGGGACGGTCGCGTACCTTGAGGAGCTGGGCCGCGAGCTCGGCTTCAGCGTCCGTGCCATACCGGCATACCGGAAGGGCGGGGAAGTGGTCAGCAGCTCCCGCATAAGAAGGCTTGTTGGCGAGGGCAGGGTGGGCGAGGCAGGAAGGCTGCTCGGCCGGCCCTTCTCCGTAAGGGGCAGGGTTGTGCGGGGCATGGACCGGGGCAAGGAGATAGGCTTCCCCACTGCCAATCTGGAAGCCAAAAGCGAGCTTCTTCCCGCTGACGGGGTATACGCTGCCTACGCCGTCGTCGAGGGAAAGAGGCGGATGGCCGTGGTCAACGTAGGGACTGCCCCGACATTCGGCGGGAAAAAGCGATGCATCGAGGCCCATATACTTGGATTCCGGGACGACATCTATGGTAAAGATATCGAGGTGGAGTTCGTAAGAAGGCTCAGGGGCGAGAAGGCGTTCGCGTCAAGCGAGGCCCTTGCGCGCCGGATAAGGATGGATGCGGAAAGGGCGGAAAGGATACTAAGCTCAAGGTGAAGGGATGAAGATAAACGGCAATACGAAAATAGCGGGGATCTTCGGCGACCCCATAGGCCACACCCTCTCCCCGACCATGCACAATGCCGCTTTCAACGCGCTCGGGCTTAACGCGCTCTATGTGCCGTTCCATGTGAGGTCCGCTCCTTCTGGCGAGCTAAGGGCCGCTGTCGAGTCGATAAGGGCCCTCGGACTTTTGGGCGTGAACGTCACCATCCCCCACAAGGAGAAGGTGCTTAAGTACCTCGACGAAATCGAGCCGCACGCCATGGACCTGGGCGCTGTGAATACAATCGTCAATAAGGGCGGGAAGCTCATAGGCTACAATACCGACGGAGCGGGCTATCTCTTGAGCCTCAGAGACGAGACAGGCTTCAGGGCGGCGCGGAAAAGGGCCGTCATCATAGGAGCAGGCGGCGCGGCGAGAAGCATACTTTATTCGATACTCGCAGCCAAGCCCGTTTCAGTCGTTATAGCCAACAGGACGCTTAAGAGGGCGGAGGTGCTTGCCAGGAGCTTCGCCCGGAAGTTCGACTCGACCGACATAATGGCAGTCCCGCTTGATAAGGACTCCCTTTTCGAGCACTTCCTGAAGGCCGACCTCGTTGTAAACACCACATCGACCGGCATGATGGGGAAGGGCGAGCTCGACCTTCCCATTGGAGCCCTCCCGGCCAGGGCAGTCGTCTCGGATATCGTATACAGGCCGTTAAGGACCGGACTCATAAAAGGGGCTGAGAAACGAGGCCTTAAGACGCACACAGGACTCGGGATGCTGGTCCGCCAGGGCGCGATAGGCTTCGAGCTCTGGACCGGCAAAAAGGCCCCTGTAAAAGTAATGGAAGCGGCCGCTATTAAGGCGCTCAGGATAAGATGAAGACGGTCTTTGTGGCCGACGCCCATCTGAAGGGCGAAGGCGACCCGCACCAGGCAAGCCTCGTAAGGTTTCTGGATTCCGTCGAAGCGGAAAGGCTCGCGGTCCTCGGCGACCTCTTCGATTTCTGGACCGGCTCGAACAGAGTGGCCGAGAGGGTCTATAAGCCGGTCCTCGAAGCCCTGCTCCGTCTCCGGGAGCGCGGGGTCGGCATCATATACTTCGAAGGCAACCACGACTTCTCCATGGGCCCTTTCTTTACGAATGAACTCGGGGCAAAGGTCTATCCCGGCATGGAAGAGATGGCAATGGACGGGAAAAGGTTCCTCGTAGGCCACGGGGACACGGTCTCCATGACTGCGGGATACAGGCTCTGGAGGGCTTACCTCCGAAGCCCTCTTTTCAGGGCCACCGCGATTGCGGCGACACCCCGTGGCGTATGGGCCATAGCAGGGATGCTCTCAAGAAAGAGCAGGGGGAACGCCCTCCGGTACGGCTCATCAGAAAACATAACCGAGGCGAGACTCAAAAGATTCGCAATTGAGGAGATTGCGGGCGGGTTTGACGCCGTGGTCCTCGGCCATTCCCACGAGCCCGGCGTGCATACAATCGAATCCGGCGGGAGAAAGGGCGTCTACGCGAACCCAGGGAGCTGGGCCTTCAGGGGCACCTACCTCGTCTACGAAAAAGGCGAGTTCAGCCTGAAGAGCTGGAAGAGTTAAGCTGAATCAAATCGGAAGGAAAGGGATGGAGATACCATATCATCTCCTTACGGACGACGCGCTTACCGGGCTTATAGAGGAGTTCGTGACAAGGGAAGGCACCGACTACGGTCCGGGCTCCTATACGCTCGAAGAGAAGACCATTCAGGTGAGGCGGCAGCTCGAAAAGGGGCTCGCAGTCATTGTATATAACGAAAAAGACGGGAGCTGCAGCATTGTGGCGGTTGATCGGTATGCAAAGGCTAACGGATAATTATCACGGAAACACTTCGAACAAAAAGCCATTTACGAGCTGCCGCGCTTTTCGGCATAAGGCTCCGCTCTCGTTCCGCCACCATCCTCCGGGCTAGGCCCTTATGTCGCTCGGCCCGCTACGGGGCCTCGCTCCTGCAGCCCCGCCTCGCCCGCCCTTCCCCCATCCCTATGTTCGCTCCGCCTTATGCCCGGGATTGTTCTGAAAAACAAAACAAAACAAAACAAAACCGTGTAGGGTGAGCTATGCGCACCAATCATTCTTAGGGAGCGCCAGAGGCCGACAATTTTGCAGGGCAGAAATTGAATGCCTCGCCCCTTAAGGGCGAGGCATTCCGAAATGTCGAGCCAGGAGGGGCGAGATAGGAATCTTTTTATCCTTCGCTTCGCTCAGGATGACAATTTTCATGGCGCGCACAGCGCGCCCTACATGGCTTAATCTCGCCGGGTTGTTCAATCGATAAGAGAGGGATTTGACGCAGGCCCTATTTTTTCGAGGCGGTCACCACCGTCCCAGCCACCCTGTCACCGAACCTCGCCCCAC
Organism: Deltaproteobacteria bacterium; assembly: GCA_019912665.1. Taxonomy (NCBI): domain Bacteria; kingdom Pseudomonadati; phylum Myxococcota; class Myxococcia; species Deltaproteobacteria bacterium. Next base: position 300,703 of record JAIOIE010000021.1, on the reverse strand, counting down.
GTTCGTCGGTATATACTAGGACCAGCTCGAATGCGCCGACGACGAGCGCGGCCGCAAGGAATAGAAGTTTTCCGAGATAGGGTATCCAGCCGACCAGGAACCAGAAGACAATGAGGAGCGCGAAAGGCGAGTTCCGGATGATCGACCTTTTGAAGTCGCACGGCTCGCCTGTCTCCGCCGCGACGGCCCGGAGCCCGATTACGCGTTTACCGAGGCTCCGCCCGCCTCTGATTCCATCAGAGATTAGAATGTATGTCAGGGCCGCGAGCGGCCCGACAAACGTAGGGAAGGCGAAGAACGCGCCGGCTATGAGGAGGTCTATTAACTTCGCAAGGAACCGCTCAAGCGCCTCGGCCTTCTGGAAGGGCACTGTTTCGGTTTCCATGCAGACATATCCCTCAGTCACTGTTGCCTCCTTCGGCGGCTCCCTTTTCCGGCTCCTCGCGCGTAAAGAGGAGAAAAGCCATGGACGGCCTCTTCGAGGAATCCCTCATGGCGAAATGGAGGCTCTCGAGCCGGAAGCCTTCGGGAGTAAGCGAATTGAGCGCCTCTTCGATAGTCTCGTCGGTCACTGTTGAGAGTTCCACGACCTTGTACCTGAGCATGGTGCGAACGTCCTGCCTCTAAAAATTGATCTTTTCCCCGGGTTCTGGGTAGTTACGGGAATAAAAATGCTCACATATTATAATATATGCTGGCTTTT